>CAMCWG010000191.1 GCA_945882005.1 Bordetella parapertussis | reverse complement strand
TTTGATCGGTCCTTTTCTTCAGATCAAGCTAAAACTAACGAGACATCATCACCATGAGTATTCGCGGCAAAGCCTATATTGCAGGCATCTTTGAGCATCCTGCACGTAAGATTCAAAACAAATCACTCGCACAGTTGCATGCCGAATGTGCCAAAGGCGCCTTAGAGGATGCGGGCCTGACCATCCAGGACGTCGATGGCTACTTTTGCTCGACCGACGCCCCTGGTGGCTTAGGCGGCATCAACATGATCGACTACATGGGTTTGACTGTCACACACTCTGACTCCACCAATACCGGCGGCTCTTCGTATCTTTATCTCGTCGCCCACGCTGCTGAGGCAATTGCTGCGGGGAAATGTAAGGTCGCTCTCATCACCTGTGCAGGCTTTGGACGGCCAGGCACGGTTGTGCGCGAGCTGGACTCGGCCATCCCCGATACCCCCTTTGAAATTCCTTACGGCCCAGTGACTGTAAACCTGTACGCACTCGCTGCAATGCGCCACATGTACGAATTTGGCACCACAAGTGAACAATTGGCTTGGGTAAAGGTTGCTGCATCGCACCATGCACAGCACAACCCGAACGCCATGCTCAAGAAGGTTGTTACGGTCGAGGATGTTGTGAACTCGCCCATGATCTCTGACCCCCTGCACCGTCTCGACTGCTGCGTAGTCACAGATGGCGGCGGGGCTGTCATTGTGGTGAGCCCAGAAATCGCCAAGACATTGAAGCGTCCAAAAGTGAAGCTCATCGGTGCGGGCGAATCGCCCAAAGGCCAAATGGGCGGCAAAGTGGATATCACCTACTCCGGCGCTGTGCGCTCTGGCCCAATCGCCTTCGCCGAAGCGGGCGTGACGCCAAAAGACATCAAGTACGCATCGATCTACGACAGTTTCACAATTACTGTTGTCATGACGCTTGAAGACCTCGGCTTTTGTAAAAAAGGCGAAGGTGGAAAATTCGTGATGGACGGCAATCTTATTTCTGGTGTGGGCAAACTGCCTTTCAATACAGACGGTGGTGGCCTATGCAACAACCACCCCGTTAACCGCGGTGGCATCACCAAGATTATTGAGGCGGTAAGACAACTGCGCGGAGAAGCGCACCCACTTGTACAAGTTAAAAACTGCGATCTCGCGCTCGCGCACGGAACAGGCGGTGCCTTGAGCACACGTCATGGCAGCGCCACACTCATCATGGAAAGAGAATAACGCGATGACTACTCCCTACCAAGACAGAAAAATTCCCGCACCTAAATGCAATGATGGTGACGAGGTCTACTTCAACGCCGCGACCGAGAGCAAGCTACTCGTCAAACAATGCGCTGACTGCGGCGAATATCATCACTATCCGCGTGCGCTATGTCCCTTCTGCTTTAGCGACAAGACTGAATGGAAAGAAGCGAAAGGCTCAGGAGCGATCTACAGCTATAGCATCACCCGAACCTCGGGCCCAGTGCCCTACGCAATTGCCTACGTGACGCTCGATGAAGGCCCGACCATGTTGACGAATATTGTCGACTGCGACCTAGATGCGATTCGTTGCGGACAACGTGTGAAGGTTGCCTTCAAGCCAAGCGAAGACGGCCCAAGCGTTCCCGTCTTCACACTCGCCTAACGCCCAAGAGGAACTGCCATGAGCGATGCACTATTCACCTACTGGGTTGGTATGGATATTCCAGCCGACACAAGCGCAGCTGACGTTGCTGCGTTCAACGACTTCTATAACAACGTTCACCGCAAAGAAGTGTTGGCAGCGAACCCAGGCTTTCTGCGCGGTCGTCGTTACGAACTCGCCCAGGACGATACACGGGGACCGCGCGGTCCTCGGTTTCTAGCTTGCTACGACATCGAGAGCAAAGAAGCTGCGATGCTGTATGTCTCGCGCAACGATGGCCCCGCGAGCGGACGCCCAGTCTATAGCGATGGCCCTGCAGCGTGGAAACAGCGCAAAACAAAGTGGCGTTTGATGTGGCAACACATTTTGAATAATCCGACTTCTTTGCAAGTTTCAGCATCGCCCTACATGTACCTAGTGGGCATGACTGAAGCGAACGGAGCTGGTCCTGCAGCGGTCGATGCCTTTAATCAGTTCTACAACAACATTCACGTCCCGGAAGTACTAACAGGTTACGGCTTTGAGAGTGGCGCGCGCTACGAGCGTCTACGTGAGTTCATGCATCCGGAACCAGGCTCTCCGCACTATCTCGCCATGTACGGTATCAAAGATGAAGCCACGGCCAAAGCATTCATGCAGTCACGACTGACGGCTGACCCAAGCGGTAACAGTTTTTCGGCCGGCCCACCGGTATGGATGAATCGTGACACCAAGTGGCGTTTAACCTATCGCCTCGTTGAGTAAAACTACGAAATCACGAAAATACAACAGAACGTCACGAAACTGGAAACTCCAAAATGATCTACTCACGCCATGTCGGTAAAGCAAAAATCTATAACGTGATCGAATATAGCGGTCCAACCCACGCAGCGGATTTTGTATTTCCAGCGCTTGACGTGAAAGAAATCAAACCACACCTTTCCTGGCTGGCTCCACACCATTACAACATTGAGCTTGAGCGCTTTATCGTTGCGATGCAGCTATGGGTCCTGCATATAAACAACAAAGTGATCGTGATCGACTTGGGTGTCGGCAATCACAAGAAACGTGCCTCTGAACGCATGAACATGCTCAATACCCTTACCCCGCTGTGGTTGGCTGCTGCGGGCGCGGATCCGCAATCCGTGACGCATGTTGTTGTGACCCACTTCCATCCGGACCATGTGGGCTGGGGAACACGCATGGACAACGGCAAGTGGGTTCCCACCTTCCCGAACGCTAGACACCTGATGCCTAGAGTTGATTTTGATCTTGCTCTAGCGGCTTACAAAAACGGAGACAAGGGCGTCATCAGCGGATCTTTTGAAGACAGCGTCTTACCCCTTTATGAAGCAGGATTAATTGATTTCATCGATGATGGCGACCTGGTTGCCGGCTGCCTTGAGGCAGAAATCATGCCTGGGCACACGCCAGGGTCGATTCATTTCCGCCTTCGGTCTGAGGGCAAGGAAGCTATCTTCGCGGGCGACGTGATGCACAGCCCACTACAAATCGCGATGCCACACATCAACACCTGGATCGATGCCCATGCCGAACAAGCCCGTGCCTCACGCGCGCTATTTTTAAAGCGCGCAGCAGAGCGTGATGCCCTGATTATGCCGGTGCATTTTGGCTGGCCACACTGTGGCTACATTCGTGGTGATGCGGAAAATGGCTATCGTTTTGAGCCGGCAGAACCCGAGACCCGTGGCGAATAATTAAAGATCTGCATAACAAAAACTTAACGGAGACAATAATGAAAAGAATCTTGCACTTAGCCCTTGCTGCCCTCGCCCTCACTGCCTCTAGCGTCCACGCACAGCCCTATCCCAACAAACCCGTCAAAGTGATCATCACTTACCCGGCTGGTGGCCCTGCAGATCAGATTGCGCGCGAACTCGCCAACGGCCTATCGCAAAGTCTTGGCCAGACATTTGTCGTCGAGCCAAAAGCAGGTGCAAGTGGTTCTATTGGAACCTCTTTCGTTGCCAAAGCAGCACCTGATGGGTACACCTTACTGGTCGGTGCGGGTGCTCCTCACACCGCTGTACCCGTCTTTGCAGCAAAGCCACCATACGATGGCGTGACTGAGTTCAAGCCAATCGTGATGATCATTGATGTGCCCAACGTGATGGTTGTTGCACCACACATCAAAGCGAATAATGTTAAAGAGTTCATCGAGCTTGCAAAGACCAAGTCAATGACGTTTGCATCCACCGGAACGGGAAGCTCCACACACCTCGCGGGAGAAATCTTTCAAATCGAGGCAAAAATCAAAATGACGCATGCACCCTATAAAGGTGCCGCACCCGTGGTCAACGACATGCTTGGTGGACATGTGGACGTGTCATTCCTTAATCTTTCAGCAATGCTCCCGCATCTGAAATCAGGCCGATTAAAGGCAATTGGGATGTCATCCGTTAAGCGTGCAAAAGCGTTACCTGATGTGCCTACACTCACTGAGCAAGGCGTCAAGGACGTAACAGGGTCATGGTATGGCCTACTCGCTCCTGCTAGCACACCCGATGCCATCATACAAACTCTGTATACGGCAGCAACTAAATATTTTAATCAACCAGAGGTTCGCGCACGCGTCGAAGCAACTGGATCCGAACTTAAATTGCTTACTCCAAAGCAGTTTGAAGATGCGATGAACGCAGAAAAAGCCGAACTCACAGAACTCAACAAAATTTTAAAAATTCGCATCGAGTAAGGGGCGAAGCCCGTCAACATTTCAACGTATCTTTTCTAGCTCATGAATAAAGTTGTCCCAAACGCCATTGAAGCCATCGCTGATATTCAAAATGGTGCGCGCGTCGCGATCTCAGGTTTTGGTCTGGCTCATCGCTTTCCTAACACTTTGATTTTTGCGTTGCGCGACAAAGGGGTACGTGACCTGACAATCGTGTGCAATTCACTTGGTGCAAACGGTGAGAAAGGCCAACTATTGGTTGAGAACGACCAAGTCAAGAAAATCATCACCTCGTTCTCTATCAGAGCTGGCATGCAAACCGAGGCAGAAAAGCGTATCGCAGCCGGAACCCTCGACGTTGAACTCGTCGCGCAAGGCACGTTGGTTGAACGTTGCCGCGCGGGTGGCGCAGGTATCCCAGCGTTTTACACTCCTACTGGCGTTGATACCGCGCTAGCAGAGGGCAAAGACATTCGCTATTTTGATGGCAAGCCCTACTTAATGGAAGAGGCCATCCATGTGGACTTTGCGTTTTTGAGCGGCTACAAGGCAGATCATGCAGGCAACGTCCAGTTTCGGGGCGGCAGTGGCAACTTCAACGTGAGCTTTGCCAAGGCTGCACGTGTCGCTATCGTCGAAGTAGAAGAAATTGTCGAAGTCGGTGAGTTAGCGCCAGAGCACATCAACTTGCCAGGTATTTTTGTATCACGTGTCGTCAAAATTACAGATCCGATTGATGTGCGTTCACTCTCGCGCACAGAAAAGCGTCCTGCAGATAGCGCTCGTAATTACAACGGCAAGCCTGCCCTCACACGCGCTGGAATCGCAAAGAACGCAGCGAAAATTGTACGTAACGACTCCTATGTGAATTTAGGCGTAGGCCTCCCCACCCTCGTTTCGAACTACCTGGATGGTCGTGGCGTATGGCTACACGCCGAGAACGGTGTCCTTGGCTACGGCGGCATTGTCACTGGGGATGCTATTGATCCCGACGTGTTCAATGCAGGTAGCCAATTTGTTGAAGCTATCCCTGGTACATCATTCTTTGAGAGTGTGACCTCCTTTGAAATGGCACGTGGCGGTCACATCGATACGGTTATTCTAGGTGCCTATGAAGTGGATCGTGAAGGCAACGTCGCGAACTGGAGCACGACCGACACGCGTCGCGGTGGCATTGGCGGTGCGATGGATTTGATCTCAGGCGATGTCGAGTTAATCATCGTCATGGAACATTCAGATAGCAAAGGCAACACAAAGCTGCCCAAGCAGTGCAAATATCCCTTGACGGGACGTCAATGTGTCGACTGGCTCGTGACCGATCTGGCTGTCCTGCACTGGGTAGACGGCCGCTTTGTTCTAGAGGCCATAGCACCCGGATTCACACCCGAAGAAGTACGGGCGCTTGGTCAAATTGAATTTGATGTCTCGCCAGACTACAAGATGATGGACTAAGTTTCGAGCTTGGTCGATGCCCAAGCGGTGAGCAATGGCTTGCCGCTTGTCGTGGTCCAAACCCCGAGGTAACGGTTATAAAGATTCTTATCCACGCCG
>CAMCWG010000190.1 GCA_945882005.1 Bordetella parapertussis | reverse complement strand
CAACGCTCAAGCGTTTTGCGAAGCTCGCAGTCGCCAATATCAGCGATGTAATGAGCCGTACAAACGGCACCGTTGATTTACGCCCCTTTCATAAGGGCGGAAAAATTCTAGGTCGCGCGTTTACAGTCAAAACGGCGCCTGGTGACAATCTGATGGTGCATAAAGCGATTGATATGGCTGCTCCAGGCGACGTGATTGTGGTTGACGCGGGTGGTCCGCAACGTAACGCCATCATCGGTGAAATTATGTCTACGCTTGCAGCGAGTCGAAAGATCGCAGGCATGGTGATTGACGGCCCAATCCGCGATGTCGATAGCATTAGTAAAAATAAATTTCCGGTCTTTGCACGTTCAATCTCGCATCGTGGCCCCTACAAAGAAGGGCCAGGTGAAATCAATGTGACAGTATCGATCGACGGCATGGTTGTGCACCCCGGTGACATCATTGTGGGTGACTACGATGGCGTGTTTGCAATTCGTCCTGATGTTGCCGACGAGTTGGCTGCGTTAGTGATGGCGGTTGAGAAGAAAGAGAAAGACATCCTGAAGCAAATCGCTAAAGGTACCTTGGATCGTAAATGGGTCGATCAGAGCCTGCGCGCCAAAGGTGTCCTGAAATGAAAAAAAAGGTTGTTCGTTTCGATTTTTGGATCAACCCGGTGTTTGACGAGCATCTCGCTAAATTTAAGGATATTGATTTAGCGATTTGTCGCTACGCTGACGACGATAAAAAAACGTTGGCGACACTTCAGGAGGCACAGATCTACCATATCTGTGCCGCGCGCGATGAAGTGCCTAAGCAGTGGTGGCTGGGCGAGGAACTGCTTAAGCAACTACCGAACCTGTTGTGCGCCTCCGCATCGGGTGCGGGCTTTGATCCCATCGATCTTGAGGCGTGCAACCGCCACGGCGTGTTGGTGGTCAATCAATCAAGTTGTAATGCAGACTCCGTTGCTGAGCATGCGCTTGGTTTGCTTTTGTCGGTTAAACATCGCATTGCGGAGTCTGATCGTGTGATGCGCGCCAATGCCTACACGACCCGCGAAGATCTGATGGGCAACGAGATCAAAGGCTTGACCATCGGTATCGTGGGTGTTGGCAACATCGGGACGCGTGTCGCACACTTGGCGAAAGCTTTTGGAATGCAGGTGATTGGCTGTGATCCGAAGCTCACTGATGCTGAAATCGCCAAGCGTGGTGCGACCCCTGTCAGTTTTGAGCAATTAGTGACGCAGTCGGATGTTGTGTCCGTGCATTGCCCACGGTCGCCGGAGACCATGAATCTTTTTGGCGCGAATCAGTACCGTGAGATGAAAAAAGGCGCGGTCTTCCTGTCCACCGCGCGCGGAGGGATTCATGATGAGAAAGCCTTGTATGAGGCGCTGCGCGACAAGCACCTCTCCGGCGCTGGTTTAGACGTTTGGACCGTTGAGCCACCGGCTATCGATAATCCACTGCTGTCCTTGCCAAACGTAACGGCCACTTATCACACAGCAGGTGTCACGCACGAGGCACGCCGTAACGCTGCGCGCATGGGGGCTGAGCAAATTGAAGGACTACTGAGGTGTGAACGCGCGCCACGGATGGCGAACCCTGAAATTTGGCCAGTCTTCGTTGAACGTTACAAAAAGATGTTCGGGTAAGTCATAGCATCCAAGTCGTCAGAAGGGCTCTATATTTAGTTCAGTTGAAAATGTAGCAATGCAGACGATCTATAAAAAATAAAAGGAGTGTGTATGAATAGCTTTATCCGGAAATTGAGATACTGCGCCAGCGTAGCGCTGGTTGCCGGCTTGGCGTGGTCAGGAAGTGCGCAAGCTCAATACCCGAACAAGCCCATTACCATGATCATTGCTTATGCGCCTGGCGGTGGAACGGATCTGGTCGGCCGCTTGATCGCACCTTATATTGAAAAGTATTTGGGTAATGACGCCCGAATCATTGTGTCCAACAAGGGCGGTGCGGGTGGAGGTATTGGTTTTGCCGAGTTGGCCAAATCAGCACCAGACGGCTACACCATTGGATTTCTCAACACACCTAATTTGATTTCTATTCCAATTGAGCGTCAATCTACGTTTCACTGGAAGGACTATGACTTAATCGGCAACTTGATTGACGATCCAGGTGCGTTTACCGTCAACACAAAGAGTGAATTCAAGACATTGAAGGATCTCGCCACCTATGCCAAGGCAAATCCTGGCAAGGTGACTGTCGGAACGACGGGTGTTGGCTCTGACGATCATCTCGCGATGTTGTTTTTTGAAAAAGCGGCTGGCGTCAAATTAACCCATGTTCCTTATAAGGGCTCGGGTGAGACCCGTGCGAGTGTCGTGGGTGGACAGATCGTTGTTGGAGCAATCAATGTAGGTGAAGCGCTGGCTTACATGAAAGGTGGTTCACCCATGCGGATGATTGGTCAGATGTCACTGAAGCGTACCGTTCTCGCACCCGATACGCCTACATTTGCTGAGCAGGGCTACAACATTGAGAGTGCATCGTTGCGTGGCCTAGCGGCACCGAAGGGCTTGCCACCAGAGATTCGCGATCGCTTGGTAAAGGCTGTTGCACAGGCTGCCGCAGATCCTGAGTACATCAAAAAGGCGGGTGACCTATTCGCACCAATCCGTTATCTGGCACCGGCTGCGTACGCAAAAGAACTGGCCGACACAGAAAAGATGTTGCAGCAACTATGGAAGGATATGCCCTGGAAGGAGTGAGGCATCCGGCTTCACTTCAAACCAGCCGCGCAAGGCATTCGACAGACGAATCGCTTGCGCGTCCGGCGTGTCGCTTAGGTGCAGGACTGCTTCCTGCACCTGACCTGACTGCAGCAAGCGCGCGCGCATCGTGCCGCCGAGCAAACCGCAGTGCAAGGGAGGCGTGAGCCACACGCCATCGCTCAGCAAATAGATGTTTGAGCGACTGCCCTCACATAGTTCTGCACGCTCATTCACGAAAATCTGATCAAAGTACGCAGGGTGCGCGCTGAGCCATTCGGTGGTGATGTCGTACCAAGGGCGATGTGTGGTTTTGTGCTGAAGTAAAGCTTCTTGGCTATTGAGCACAATAGGCGACCGTCCAATCAATGGCGTACCAAGCAATGCGCCTAGCGGCACTGCCTGTACGGAAAGAGTGCCCGATGCGCTGAGCAGTAGTCTTACGCGCAGAGACATTTGTGCGTGTGCCACGCAAGCATGTTGGATCGCTTCAATGACAGTGGAATCACCGGGATAAGGGTAGCCCAACGCTCTAGCAGAACCAGCGAGACGCGTTAAATGCTCGGGCATTAAGTCAATGACGCCTCTCTCATCCACGTGCATCGTCTCAATTAGATCAGGTGTTGGCTTATTCATCTATTCAGCTTTAGGCGAGTATGCGTGCCTTCCAGTGGCATTCTTCCCATTCTTGGTCTGGGTCTGAGTCATGGACGATGCCCCCGCCGACATGGTAGAGGCCATTGCCGTCCTTGTCGTTGAGCACCAGGGTACGAATCGCGACGTTCAACGAAAAATCCCCATTGGGTGCCAACCAGCCAACGCTGCCACAGTAAAGTCCCCGCAGTGTGTCTTCTGTTTCCTGTATTCGCTGCATGGCTGCGATTTTCGGTGCGCCTGTCACAGAACCGCAGGGGAACAGCGCTTTCAAGATGGTTTCTAGCGTCGTAGCCGGGGCTATACGAGCCTGAACAGTTGATGTCATCGTCCAGACTGAGGGATACTTCTCAAGTGAAAACAAGGGGTTTGCGGTCACGCTACCAGGTATAGCGATACGGCCAAGATCGTTACGCAACAGATCAACAATCATAAGATTTTCGGCGCGGTTCTTTGCACTCGCGACCAGGCCCTGTCTGAAGGCGTGATCCTCGGCCGTGTCGGTCGAGCGTGGCGCAGTGCCCTTCATTGGGCGGGTGGTGAGACAGTCACCGGTTCGCGCTAAGAATAACTCGGGCGAGAAAGAAAGTACTGTTTGAGCGCCATCTTCGATAAAGACAGCGTGTCCGACGGGGTGCTTGTTCGCAATCCGTTTGTATAATGTTGCGGCATCTCCTCGCACCTGCACTGAAAGCGGAAACGTCGCGTTGATTTGATAAACCTCGCCTTGGGCAATCCATTGGCGAATTTGTTCAATACGCTTGACGTAAGCCTCTTTCGTTATGAGGGGAACCACACTTGCTATCTCTGCTAACAGTGCCTGGTTATTGTCTCCCTGTGTGTTGCTCCAGGGAGTCTCAATTTTCATCTCGTCGAAAACCAGTGCGGTTAAACGTGGCGTCGAGGAGTGCGTCCTGTTAGGGTGGGCAACAGCAGCGTGATGCGCCAGACGCGGTTCAAACCACTCACCAAGTTCGTAGTCCAACAGTAACGCAATCCAGTAACCCGCCTCTTGTGCCTGCGTGATAGATGCGAAGGCCGTTGAGAGCTCTTGCTGCGAGCATGCTTCAATGCGTGCGCGCAGGCCTCTTAAGACTCGCGCCTCACCTAAAAGTCGATCTTCAAAACGACAATGCGTCATGTGCGGGTAAGGAACTCATGTAGAACTTCACCCGTGTGCGAGCGCTTGCGTGCAGCGACCACCTGCTCTGGCGTGCCTTCGATCACAAGGCGGCCACCGCCAGATCCACCCTCTGGACCCAAATCGAGCAGCCAATCTGCTTCAGCGATGATATCCAGGTTGTGTTCGATCACCACCACGGTATTGCCGGCCTCCACCAAACGATGTAATACGCGAATGAGCTTCTCCACATCCGCCATCGATAGACCGACAGTGGGCTCGTCGAGCACATATAGTGTGTGCGGCAAACGAGAGGCTCTGCCAGTCGTGATGACGCCTTCTGTCATGCGCGCTTTCGCGAGCTCCGTGACGAGTTTGATCCGTTGCGCCTCACCGCCGGATAGGGTGGGTGATGGTTGTCCTAGTGTCAGATAGCCGAGCCCGACGTCTTGCATGAGTTGCAGAGGGTGGCGAATCTTTGGATGGGCAGCAAAATAATCGATTGCGTCATCGACTTCCATGGATAGCACTTGGCCCGCATGTTTTTCTCGCATGCGTACCGCGAGCGTATCTGTGTTGAAACGTGCTCCGCCGCACGCATCACACGGCACTTTAATGTCGGGCAGGAAGCTCATTTCTAGCGTTCGCATGCCCTGGCCTTCACAGATCGGGCAGCGACCATCACCCGTATTGAACGAGAAGCGGCCAGCACCCCAACCACGAATGCGTGCTTCGTTCGTCTCAGCGAATTGTTTGCGAACATCATCCCAGAAGCCAATATAGGTCGCTGGGCATGAGCGTGGGGTCTTACCAATCGGTGTTTGATCCACTTCTAAAACGCGATCGAGCGCTTGCCAGCCAGTAATATCTTCACAGCCCTGCCAAGCGGGTGTGCCACGCACCGACAATGCCACCGAAAGATTATCGAGTAGCACTTCGCGCGCAAGCGTTGACTTACCCGAACCGGAGACCCCAGTGACAACACTCAAGCGGCCGATCGGAAAATGGGCATCGACGTGTCGCAGGTTATGCAGCTTTGCACCTTTCACCGTCAGCGTAGGAAGATCTTTGGTGATGGGGCGACGAGGTTGGAGTGGGTGTTTGAGTGGCTCACGCAGGTAACGCCCCGTTGTGGACTCGGGCGCATCCATCAAATCTTGTAGCGTGCCTTGTGCGACGACACGCCCGCCGCGCACGCCTGCCCCTGGTCCGATATCAATCACATGTTCAGCGCGTCGGATTGTGTCGTCGTCGTGCTCGACGACGACGAGCGTGTTTCCATTTTTTTCAAGTTTGGATAGGGCGCCTAACAAAATGCGATTGTCGCGAGGATGCAGTCCAATCGTTGGCTCATCCAAC
>CAMCWG010000189.1 GCA_945882005.1 Bordetella parapertussis | reverse complement strand
TTGAGCCATGTGATGGGCGACGGCAAGTACGTCTCTAGCCTGGCTGGCTTTGGTGGACTAACAATTTGGGAAGCCAATCCAAAAATTGTTGAGGCCTTACGCGCTGCAGGTACGCTCATCAAAGATGAGCCGCACAAGCACAGCTATATGCATTGCTGGCGCCACAAGACGCCAATCATCTACCGTGCCACGAGCCAGTGGTTTGCTGGCATGGACCTTACACCCAAAGCTGGTGGGCCCACATTACGCGAAAGCGCCTTAGCCGCCATCGACGCCACAGCGTTCTATCCGTCCTGGGGTCGCGCACGACTGCACGCGATGATTGCAAACCGGCCCGACTGGACCCTGTCGCGACAACGCCAGTGGGGTGTTCCCATGGCATTTTTCATTCATAAGGAAACGGGCGCATTACACCCCAATACGCCGGCCCTCCTCGAAGAGGTCGCTAAGCGCGTTGAGCAGCGCGGTATCGAGGCATGGCAAACACTTGAGCCCGCCGAACTGCTTGGTGAAGCGGATGCCACACTCTATGAAAAAAATCGCGACACGCTCGATGTATGGTTTGACTCTGGCACGACGCATGCGACGGTGCTTGGCGGACCAGATAATCTGAACAAGGGCTCGCATGGCGAGTTGACATGGCCGGCCGATATGTACCTCGAAGGTTCGGACCAGCATCGCGGATGGTTCCATTCATCGTTGCTGACCGGTTGCATGCTCTCCGGACGGGCTCCGTACAACAGCCTGCTGACGCATGGTTTTGTTGTAGATGGACAAGGCCGCAAAATGAGCAAGTCCGTCGGCAACGTCATCGCACCGCAAAAGGTGTCCGATAGTCTTGGCGCCGAAATTTTGCGTCTTTGGGTCGCCAGCACCGACTATTCCGGCGAACTCTCTATTTCTGACGAGATTCTAAAACGTGTTGTCGAAGGCTATCGTCGCATCCGCAACACGTTGCGTTTTCTCTTGGCAAACCTTGCAGACTTTGACGCAGCAAAAGATACGGTTAGCGTCGACGCAATGTTAGAGATCGATCGTTATGCACTTTCAATGACGGCAGCGATGCAGTCGGAAGTGCTGGGCGCCTTCGAACGCTACGAGTTTCAGCCTGCCATGTCGAGGTTGCAGCACTTCTGCTCAGAGGACCTCGGTGCGTTTTACCTTGACGTGCTCAAAGATCGTCTCTACACCTCCGCGTCACGCAGCAACGCGCGACGCTCTGCGCAAACAGCGCTCTTACACATCACGCAAAGCTTGCTCAAACTGATGGCGCCGGTGCTTTCGTTTACCGCTGAAGAAGCGTGGGGCGTGCTGACAAGCGCGACGCTGAAGTCCGTCCAAGGCGTTGGGACAGAGACGATTTTTACGGAGTGCTATCACGCGCTCCCCACGATCAAGGAGAGCGAGGTCCTTGCAGCACGCTGGACGCGACTACGTGAGATTCGTGGCCTCGTGATGCGCAAACTCGAAGACCTGCGGACCGCCGGAGACATCGGCTCATCACTACAAGGCGAAGTGGACCTGACCGCGAGTGGCTCGGACTTAAACCTATTGCAAAGCGTTGCAGACCAACTATCTTATATTTTCATCGTGTCACGCGTGGGCGTGCATGCCGGCACGCAAGCGGAGCTGTCGATTGCGATCGCGCCTTCCACACACAAAAAATGCGAGCGCTGCTGGCACTGGCGCGATGATATTGGTCAAGATGCTGAGCATCCCCACATTTGCGGGCGTTGCGTCTCGAGCCTGCATGAAGCAGCGCAGGACTCTGCGTAAACCAGATGACGGGGTCAGCACCCGCGCAAGCAGCACCCACTGACACAACCAAACTGTGGCGTTGGCTGTTGCTTGCTGCCGTACTTATTGTGCTGGATCAGCTCACCAAGCTCTACTTTGACGCAAGCTTGCGTTACGGCCAACGTATTGCTGTTCTGCCATTTTTTGATTTCACCCTGCTTTACAACCCAGGTGCTGCCTTTAGCTTTCTTGCCCAAGCGGATGGTTGGCAGCGTTGGTTCTTCACGGTTCTCGGCCTGTGTGCCTCGGCGTTTATCTTAGGCATAATGCACAAGAGTCGTTCAAACAAACGGCTCATGCTGGCCCTGACACTTATCTTGGGTGGTGCACTGGGCAACGTGATCGACCGGATCGCCTATGGTCATGTCGTAGATTTCTTGCTGTTTTACTGGAAAGATTGGTACTACCCTGCTTTCAATATTGCCGACACTTGCATTACGCTCGGTGCTATCCTTTTGATTCTGGATGAACTTTTGCGCCTTCGGGGTCAGCATGCAAGATCTACATAACAAGCGCATCGTATTAGGGATGAGTGGCGGGATTGCCTGCTACAAGTCTGCCGAACTCGTGCGCCGCTTAGTCGAGCGCGGTGCGCATATTGATGTAGTGATGACAGATGCGGCCACGCGTTTCATCACTCCGGTAACGATGCAAGCTGTGAGCGGTCACCCGGTTTTTACAGATCAGTGGGACTCTCGCATCGCAAACAACATGCCGCATATTGATCTGAGCCGCGGCGCAGATGCCATCCTAATCGCACCGGCCTCGGCAGACTTCATGGCAAAGCTTGTCCATGGCCGAGCCGATGACCTTCTCTCGCTGTTATGTTTAGCGCGCGCCTGTCCGCTGCTCGTTGCACCTGCGATGAACCGCGAAATGTGGCTGGCGGCACCGACGCAACGCAATGTCGCGCAACTGCGTAACGATGGCGTACGCATCCTCGGACCAGGCAACGGACAACAAGCGTGCGGCGAGACTGGTGATGGGCGCATGCTAGAGCCACTAGAACTCGTCGCTGAACTCGCAGCATTCTTTCAGCCAAAACCCTTAAAGGGCAAACGCGTCATGATCACAGCTGGGCCGACCGTCGAGGCCATTGATCCAGTGCGTGTGATTACCAATCGCTCTTCAGGCAAGACAGGCTACGCGTTGGCACGTGCGGCATGGGAGGCCGGCGCAGAGGTCACACTTATCTCAGGACCGACTGCACTCGACATACCCTATGGCGTGACGCGTACGGTTGTCGACTCAGCCCAACAAATGTATGACGCCGTGATGGCTCAAGTCACACATCAAGACTTGTTTATTTCGGTCGCGGCCGTTGCTGATTGGCGCGTGGCGAATGTCTCGAGCGAAAAGCTAAAAAAAGATGGTTCAGGCGCACCCAAGATAGAATTCGCCCCTAATCCAGACATCCTGGCAACGGTGGCAGCAATGCCCAAAGGTCCGTGGTGTGTTGGCTTTGCAGCCGAGACCGAGAACCTTGCCCAATACGCCGAAGAGAAACGCAAACGTAAAGGCATCGCAATGCTGATCGGCAACCTAGCTCAACACGTCATGGATGCGGATCACACGACAGTTTCAATCTTTGATGAAGCAGGCGAACATCGCCTACCAACTAGCTCCAAGCAAGATGTGGCGCGTCAATTGATCGAGGCCATCACAACGCGCATGCCCCGAGGCACTTAATGCAAGGTTTGATCGATCAGAGTATTCAGTTCATTGAACAGCACCAAGCCTGGGCGGGCTTGGTCGTTTGCTTAATGGCTTTTGGTGAATCTTTATTCATCATTGGGATCTTGTTGCCCGCCACGTTTTTATTGTTTGTTGTTGGCGGCTTGGTCGGGAATGGTACGCTGCCCTGGCTACCGATTCTTGGCTGGGGCTTTGTCGGTGCAGTTGTGGGGGACGCACTGTCTTATTGGCTTGGTTGCTGGGTAGGACCTAAAGTACTTCGCTGGCGCTATCTTAAGGGCCACCGCAAACACGTGGCACGTGCACGTTTATTTTTTTACCGCTACGGCTTTCTCGCTGTTCTAATTGGTCGATTTCTGGGCCCTGTTCGTAGCGTCATCCCAACGGTTGCGGGTGCAATGGGAATGCCTCACGCGCGCTTTCAGCTTGCGAACATACTATCTGCTGCTGCGTGGATGCCAGCATTGCTCGCACCAGGCTACCTCGCAGCAATTAGCGTAGATGCCGCAAAGCACGCACAGCATTCAACCCTTTATTCTGCAGTCGCACTATGCGTCATTGCTTTGGTGATCTGGGTCACCATCAAACAAAAACGTGCAGTTCAAGCGCGCCGAAAAACTCCTTACCGTCCTATGCGCTAGAGCCCTTATGAAACCAATCGATGTCAAAATTCTCGATGCGCGCATGCGCGATCAGCTCCCTAGCTACGCTACACCTGGCTCGGCTGGCCTCGACCTACGCGCCTGCCTCGATCAAGCCTTGACGATTGAGCCGGGCGCTACACATCTCATCCCTACGGGCTTGGCGATCCACGTTGCCGACCCCGGCTATGCAGCAGTCATTCTGCCGCGCTCCGGACTTGGACATAAGCAAGGCATCGTATTAGGTAATCTCGTGGGTCTGATCGACTCTGATTACCAAGGCCCTCTGATGGTGTCTGCCTGGAACCGAAGTGCTGTTGCTTACACGCTCCAGCCTATGGAGCGATTGGCACAGCTCGTCGTACTGCCCATTGCACAAGTGCAGTTCAATGTTGTGGACGAGTTTGAGCAATCAGACCGCGGCACGGGCGGCTTTGGCAGTACTGGCAAAGGCTAACCTTGTCGGCAAGAAGCACCAGTGGGGACTGCGCGACGCATCAACATCTGTGCAATCTGCTCTGACAGTGCTTGTACATTGCGCTGTTGGCCAAGAACGAGCGGTGTCACTCCGACATCCACGGGCTGCACCAATCGAGTAAAGCAGGTAAATGTTGATTTCCCACCAGCAAACTGAACACGCCAGGCGACGCTCAGCGCAGCGTGTTGACCCGGCACCATATCGAAGCGCTGCGTATCAACAAAAATCTGCGTCACTTTATTATCACGTACACCAAGCGCAAGATTTTGCACTGGAGGCATACCTAGGCGCGCCTCTAAACCCTGCGACAGCGCCGTCTGGATCTGCGCACCTAAAGGCGCAGTCCAAAGATCATCGCTCAGCAACAGCAAATGCCCTTCTTTTTGCTGAGCAACGATGGCATTGCGATCGACTTCTGCCGGGATCGTGACAGCATTGATCGCATAGGGTGCAACCCCAGAGATGTCTGCAACCTTCTGCGAAGCTTGCGGGCTACTTAAGGTGTAGTAATGGGGCGGCGCGCTCGAGCACCCTGCCAACACAACACAACCTGCCACAATCCATGCTCGCCTCATTTTGCTGGTGCTCCTAATGTGTCTCTTGAGTACGGCTGAGTGCTGCGCCCTCTAATCAACGAATCCGGATTCGCGCTCAGAGACTCTGTCAGATTTGTGAGAGATTTCAAACTGCGTCTGAGGTCTTCCAGCATCGCTTCCGTGTTCGCTACGACCGGACTTCCTGGTGCAATCAGACTATTAAGGTTCTTCGTCGCACGCTCGATTTCGGTTAGCGTACTTGCGAGTTTAGGCGTCACGCTCTTATCCAAATTGACGCTCAACACACGAATTTGCTTGATCATGGTGTCGAGTTCACGACCAATTGAATCGAACGGAATCTTATCGAGCTTGCTCACAATGCTCGTGACTTGTTGCTGAAGCTTATCGAGATCATCCGAGGGGATCGTGGCAATTTTAAAAGGGATCTCGGCCACGGGAGGCTCGTCCAGTGGAGCTTGCGGAAACGTCGCCAACGCAACATAAAGTTGGCCCGTTAAGATATTGGATGTCCGCAGTTGTGCACGCATACCTCGACTCACAAGCGTGGATAGAGACACTGCAAGGTCTTGCGGGGTGCTGTCTTTCACACTCATGTCGGTGTAAACCTTGCCTAAGCGCTCAGGGTACAACGTCGCTTCAACCGCTGTAAAAAACTGTCGCGTCGTAATATCTAGATCCAAGGCAACAGAAT
>CAMCWG010000188.1 GCA_945882005.1 Bordetella parapertussis | reverse complement strand
TAAGCAAGCACTGGACACACAGGCCTTGCCGCAGCAGACTCTTTTAGTACCAGTGGTATTTCGCGTCACCGACAAAGAAGTTGCGCTAGCTGAAGAATGCAAAGAGCAACTCACAGCCCTTGGCTTTGAAATGGCTGCTTCGGGACCACAAGCCCTGACCCTGCGTTCGGTACCAGCACTGCTTGCACGCGGAGACCTCGAGGCTCTCGCCCGCGGCATACTGCGCGATCTTGAGCAAGTGGGCGCAAGCCAGTTACTCACAGAACAACGCAACACGCTACTTGCAACAATGGCCTGCCATGGCGCTGTGCGCGCAAATCGTCAACTTTCGATCGAAGAGATGAACGCGCTGCTGCGACAAATGGAACAAACGGAGCGCGCGGATCAATGTAATCACGGACGTCCAACCTGGGTGCACTGGAACGTATCTGATTTAGACAAATTCTTTTTGCGCGGTCAATGAACCAACGTACAGAAGAGCCGCTGCTATGCCTCGCGGGACCAACTGCGTCAGGAAAAAGTGCCGCTGCGCGTGCGATTGCTGCGCGCTGGCCAGTAGAAATCATTAACGTTGACTCCGCGACCATTTACCGCGGAATGGATATTGGCACAGCGAAACCCTCAAAGTCTGAGCAGAGCGAAACTGTGCACCACCTACTGGATATTCTGGATCCGCTCGAGGCATATTCAGCTGCGAGTTTTCGTCGCGATGCCTTGCGTTGTGTCCAAGAAATTCGCGCACGCGGCAACATACCGCTGTTAGCGGGCGGGACCATGCTTTACTTTAAAGCTCTGCGCGATGGACTGAACGACTTACCCAGCGCAGATCCAGAAATTAGGCTCGAACTTGAACAACGGGCAGCAAAGATGGGCTGGCCAGCCATGCATGCGGAGCTCGCACAGATCGACCCAGAGACTGCAGCACGATTGTCACCTAACGATAGTCAACGCATTCAACGTGCCCTAGAGATCTGGCGCATTAGCGGCACACCGATGTCTGTTCTACTCAACGCACCAGCTCAGCAAGACACACCAATTAAGACGCTCACACTGAGCCTTGAACCCACCGAGCGCAGTGTTCTGCACCAAACCATTGCAGTACGTTTTGATGCGATGCTTGAGACAGGCCTTTTGCAAGAGGTCCAGACGCTACACGCACGCGGAGATTTACACGCCAATCTTCCCTCTGTACGTTGCGTTGGCTATCGGCAACTCTGGAGCCTGCTGGACGGCGAAGTCAATTACGCAGAGGCACGACTGCAAGCGATCGCAGCCACAAGACAGCTCGCCAAACGTCAACTCACCTGGTTGCGCAGTCTGCCAGAGCGCAAAACGATCGAAGCCTGCACGCCGACCACCGTCGATGCGGTTATTCAGGAAGTCGCCGCGCTGTTGAACTAGCACGGCGGATACCTTACTTATCTTTAGACAACAATAGTCTGCGCATCCGTTGCCTGACATTGCTCGATAACACCCAAGCTGTAGACCGTCTCGCCTTGCGCAGCGAGCGCCTCGCTAATTGCTGTCGCATCTTGGGCGCTGACCACAACGACCATACCGACACCACAATTAAAGACGCGGTGCATCTCAGTGTCAGCCACTCCGCCTTGTTGTTGCAACCACGTAAAGAGCTTTGGCATTTGCCATGCATCGCGCTGCAGCTTAGCTTGTAGCCCTGGTTGCAAAATCCGCGGCACGTTATCGAGCAAGCCACCACCCGTAATATGGGCGAGTCCCTTAACCTTTGGACCAAACTCCTTCAAGACAGCAAGCACGGGCTTGACATAGAGCCGCGTGGGCGCCATCACCACGTCTGCAAGTGGCTGTCCGAAAAAGTCCTGTTCTGGCTTTGCACCAGCGCGCTGCAAAATCTTGCGCAACAAGGAATAACCGTTAGAGTGCGCACCACTGGAGGCCAACCCCAACACAACGTCGCCGGGCTGGATCGACTTACCGTCAATCAGCGCCGATTTCTCAGCCGCACCTACAGCAAAGCCAGCCAAATCGTACTCACCATCGGGGTACATTCCGGGCATTTCTGCAGTTTCTCCGCCAATCAAAGCACAACCCGAAAGTTCACAGCCACGGGCAATACCCCCCACCACCTGAGCTGCCACATCGACCGAGAGCTTTCCGCAGGCGAAATAATCTAGAAAAAACAGCGGTTCGGCACCTTGCACCAAAATGTCGTTCACACTCATTGCAACGAGATCGATACCCACAGTGTCGTGCCGCTGCCAATCAAACGCCAATTTCAGCTTGGTACCCACGCCATCGGTACCAGAGACAAGGACAGGCTCTTTATAGCGCTTGGGCACCTCAAATAGTGCCCCAAAGCCACCAATCCCAGCCAAGACCCCTTCGCGCATTGTGCGAGCCGCCATCGGCTTAATACGGTCTACTAGGGCATCACCTGCGTCAATATCGACGCCGGCGTCACGGTAGGTCAGAGGAGCTTGTGGTTGAGTCATGGGAAAAAGTCGCTGTTGTGTGACAATTGTGGGGTTAACACCATCATTTTCACCAATTTTACGATGAGTCGATGAGTCGGCAGTTACTTCTGGAAATCATCCCTGCTCAGGGACCGACACTTAAGGCGACGGTTATGGGTGCTAACGCACCAGCCGTGGCCGCTGTGGCGGGCCTAAAACGTGGGCGGGCGCTGTATCTGTGGGGGCCGCCAGGCTCCGGGCGCAGCCATCTGCTGCGGGCAATCGCAGGGGCCAGACCGACCCTTTTACTGGGTGCAGGCACTTCAGCCACCGCCATGATGGCCTTGGCGACGAACCCAACCCTCGAAAAAGCTGCGGAAGTCATCGCAGTTGACGATATTCAGGAGCTCGATGCTCCGCAGCAGGCGGCTGTGTTTGCCCTGTACAATCGCTGGCGAGAGTTAGCCTCTACGATGTCGGCCTTCGCGCTCGTCGTCACTGGGGATCGCGCACCGCTTTCGATGTCTTTGCGCGAAGATTTACGTACCCGTTTGGGCTGGGACCTTGTGTTTCGACTTGAGCCACTCTCGGATGCCGACAAGTCCGAGGCCCTCGTGACCTATGCGAAACAGCAAGGCTTACCGCTCTCCTCCGAGGTGCTGGAGTGGATGTTGACACATTATTCACGTGACATTCGTCAGCTCTTCGCTTTAATCGATGCCTTAGACCGCTACTCTCTGTCCAAGCACCGTACGATCACGGTTCCTCTCGTACGAATGATGCTCGCTGACCGTGAATTTCTGCAATCATGACCCATAAAAAACTTGCTCTGTTCGACTTAGATCACACACTACTCCCTCTGGATAGCGACTATCAATGGGCCGTGTTTATGGCCGAAACAGGTCGAGCCGGAGATCCTGCCGAGGCACTGCGACGCAACCAGGAACTGATGGATCGTTACAACGCGGGCGATCTCACCGCTGAGCAAGCTGCCGAGTTCATGCTCGGCCTGCTAGCAGCACATCCACCGCATTTACTGGCAGCATGGCATGAGGAGTTCATGCAAAAAGTGATTCGTCCGGCGATGACTGCACAAGCGATTGCGTTAGTCGAAAAACACCTACAGTCCGGCGACCTATGTGCAGTGGTGACCGCGACGAATAGCTTTGTTACCTCACCGATTGCCCGGGCCTTTGGTATTCCGACCCTGATCGCGACGGAGCCTGAATATCAGGCTGGGCGCTACACCGGCAAAATCGCAGGCACACCCAGTTTTAAACATGGCAAAGTCATTCGCGTGCAAAGCTGGCTTGCCAGCCTTGGCAAAACCTTGCAAGACTTTGAAACCTCACATTTTTACAGCGACTCATCAAACGATCTACCTTTGCTCGAAGTTGTCACCCACCCAATCGTCACCAACCCAAGCCCTGGATTGTTAGCGGTCGCGCAGGAACGCGGTTGGCCCGTACTGAACCTGTTTAATCAGCTGTCCGATAAAAAATCCTGATGATCACCGATACACTCAAACGCTTTGTTGGCAAACTTTTAGGCCAACAGCAAAAGGCCATGCGCCGCATCGGGAAATCAAAGCATGGAATCGACCGGCGTAACGTCTCACGACACGCAATCAAAGTCTGTGAGGTGCTTCAGCATGAAGGGTTTCAAGCCTACATCGTAGGTGGAGCGGTACGCGACTTGATCGTCGGCCTAGAGCCGAAAGACTTTGACGTGGCAACCAATGCCACGCCCGAGCAAATTCGCCCCCTGTTTCGTCGCGCGCGCATTATTGGTCGTCGCTTCCAGCTCGTGCACGTAGTCTTTGGTCAAGAGATCATAGAGACCTCAACCTTCCGCGCACCGGCATCCGAGTCACAGGCAACAGACGATCATGGACGCATTCTGCGTGACAATGAGTTTGGAACGCATCCACAAGATGCTGCGAGGCGTGACTTCACCATCAACGCGCTCTACTACGATCCCACAACAGAAGAAGTGATCGACTACCACAACGGTGTTGAAGACCTCAAGTCACGTACCGTCAGAATGATTGGTGACGCCCGGACGCGCTACCGTGAAGATCCTGTGCGGATGCTACGCGCTGTGCGTTTTGCGGTGAAATTGAAAGGAACGATTCACCCCGATACGAAAGCACCTCTTCAGTCTATGGCGGAGCTCATCGAAAACGTACCGGCATCGCGGCTGTTTGATGAAATGCTCAAGCTACTGACTTGTGGGCATGCGATGGACTGTTTGCAGCAACTGCGACAAGATGGTCTGCATCAAGGTATTTTGCCTTTGCTAGACGTTGTTCTCGAGCAGCCAGGAGGTGAAGAGTTTATTGAGCTCGCACTGGACCGCACAGACCACCGCATACGCAGTGGCAAAACCGTTAGCCCCAGTTTTTTGTTTGCGGCACTGCTATGGCACCAGGTTGACCTACGTTGGAAAAAACGTACCCAAGCAGGTGAGCCGAGTATCCAGGCGCTCATGGACGCGGCAGACTCAGTGCTTGATGAACAAACAGAGAAGCTTGCAATCCAAAAACGTTTTAGCGCGGATATGCGCGAAATTTGGTTCATGCAGCCGCGCTTTGAAAAGCGCTTACCGAAATCTATTTGGCGAATGTTTGAGCAACCAAGATTTCGCGCTGCAGTCGATTTTCTGCAACTGCGGGCGGCTGCACATCAGTTTGACAGCGTGCTGGCGCAATGGTGGATGGACCTCGCGAACGCGGATGATTCGGGTCGGGCAGAGATGCTCGAGGAACTTAGCCGCCTGCCCAAGGATGCGAGCACAACGGCGCCGCGTAGCCGAACCCGTCGACGTCGGCGCACCCCCGCGAGCGGTGACAGAACGGATAACCGCACGCCGCAAGAGTGACGTTGCGCACCATGCCTGCACTTGCGTATATCGGTCTTGGCGCAAATCTCGGCGCTGCACGAGAGACCGTGCACGCGGCATTAAAAGACATTGCTGCAGAGCCTGATATCGAAGTCGTCAAAGTGGCGGGACTTTATTCAAGTGCACCGATTGACTCGAGCGGGCCTAACTACGTTAACACCGTAGCAAGTATTCGCACCTCGCTCAGCCCGCAGCAGTTGCTCGCCTGCATACAAAAGATTGAGCAGCGGTACGGTCGGGAACGTCCGTACCTAAATGCACCACGAACCTTAGACTTGGACCTTTTGCTCTACGGCGACATGACGCTAGAGAGCCCAACGCTCACTATCCCTCACCCGCGCATGCATCTGCGTGCCTTCGTACTAAAGCCATTACACGATATAGCGGGCAATATGAGGTTAGCGCAAGGTTATGTCGAAACGCTTCTGAAGCAGTGCCAGGACCAGAGCCTTTCGCCCATGGCCTAAGCACTGCTCCGAGCTGCATCGATCAAATTGCTTTATCCGCTTGCAGTGTCGCCACAACCTCATCGCTCACACCGAGTTGCTTGAGGATCGCC
>CAMCWG010000187.1 GCA_945882005.1 Bordetella parapertussis | reverse complement strand
ACCCCATCAAAACGTTGGAGCCCGGACATGAAATCCGTCGCAATCGACATCAGGAATATCGCGCTTTCCTTTGGCTCGACATCCGTGTTGAAAGATATCAACTTGCATATCGAGCCCGGCGAGTTTTTCGCATTGCTCGGTCCCTCGGGCTCCGGCAAATCTACCCTTCTGCGACTAATTGCTGGTTTTAATCAGCATCAGCGAGGTGAACTCTTAATCGACGGCAAAGACGTAACCGGAACAGCCCCTTGGCTACGCAACGTAGGAATGGTGTTTCAAAGTTATGCGCTTTGGCCGCACATGACTGTTGCGCAAAACGTTGCCTTTGGCCTCGAAGCACGCAAACTACCGAGTGCAGAAATTCGCAAGAAGGTTCATGAAGCTCTCGAGCTAGTCGACCTAAGTGGTTTGGCAGACCGCCGCCCTGGTCAACTCTCAGGCGGCCAGCAACAGCGCGTCGCGATCGCACGGACGCTTGCAATCGAACCACAGGTCCTGCTTCTTGACGAACCGCTGTCAAATTTGGATGCCAAGCTAAGAACCCAAACAAGGCACGAACTGGTCGAGCTGCAAAAACGGCTTGGGCTTACTACTATTTTTGTGACACATGACCAAGAGGAAGCGCTGACAACTTGCCACCGCATTGCTGTCATGGATCAGGGCGTTATTCAGCAAGTTGGGTCCCCTATGGATCTCTTCGACTTCCCAGTGAATCGGTTTGTCGCGCAATTCGTAGGCTCGGTCAATTTGTTTTCTGGTCGTTTCCAAACAGACGGGGATCACTTGCGTTTTAATTCACCCACGTTAGGCGAAGTCGTGTTGCCCCAAGGTCTCGAACAGCAGGTCGCTGCCATGGATCTTGCTTTTAGGCCGCATGCGGTGCGCTTCGCATCAGATGCACAAAGCGATCTTGACGGACATTTGGCATTAAAAGGTGAAATAGTGAGTGCAGAGTTTTTAGGGGATGCCTTCCGCTATGACGTACGTGTCGGCGAAGCGATCGTGCGCGCAGACATTTCACATAGCCGGGGAAGGTCGGCGTTAGCCACTGGCGCTGAGGTACATCTTCGAATCCCTTCGAGGGAATTACGATTTGTAAGTGCTTAAGACAATTGCTCTCAAAATAACAATGGAGACCATCATGAAACAAAATACCAAGAACTCAACACCTGAGCGCACACTTTTGAATACACGCCGTGCGCTTCTTCAAGGAGGCGTCGGTTTAGCCACTTCGGCTCTGTTCAATGGCAATGTCTTTGCGCAAGGAAGTTGGCCCAACAAGAGCTTGAGAGTGCTCGTACCCTTTTCCGCCGGCGGTGCCGCAGATACCTCGGCCCGTGCGATCAGTGCCGCAATGGGCGCGATCGTCAATCAGTCGATTGTCGTTGAGAATCGTACAGGCGGAAATGCAATGATCGCTGCGCAAGCTGCTCTTCAGGCACCAGCTGATGGCTATACATTCCTGTGGGATGCTGCCAATCAACTGACAAATCCGATCCTGCTTAAGAACATTCCATTCGATTACAAGACAAGCTTTATTCCAGTCACTCTTGCCGTTCGCGTGCCGCAAGTCTTAGCAGTGAAAGAGAATTTTCCGGCGAAAACACTCAAAGAATTTGTTGCCTACGCAAAAGCGAACCCTAAAAAAATCGCCTGCGGTACGCCGCCATCCGGTGGCATGGGTCACTTAGCGATGGCAATGTTTCAACAAGTTGCAGGAATAGAACTAATACACACGCCGTATAAAGGCGGTGCAGATGCAGTACGAGACTTGATGGGTGGGCAAATTGATTCGACGCTACTTACGCTATCCACTGCAATTTCTGCTGTGCAGTCTGGGCGGGCGCGTATTCTTGGCTTGACTAGCCTCGAACGTACAAAAAGCTATCCTGACATCCCAACCATCGCGGAACAGGGTTACGCTGGCTTTGACATGGACGATTGGTTCGGATTTTTCGCAACTAAAGGTACGCCTTCAGAGGCCATCCAAGCACTTCAGGCAGCAACCGCGAAAGCAGCAACCGATCCTGCAGTGATCAAGACGATCGACTCGCGGGGAATGGTTCTAGTTGCCAACACACCGAGTCAGTTTGCCGCTTGGCTCAACACCCAGCGCTCCGCGCTTGAGAGCCTCATCCGAACAGCTAATATTTCCGTAGGCTAATTGAAATAATGTCTTCGTTGCCAACAGTTAATCGCCAAATTCTTTACGCTAAGCGACCGACAGGAATTCCAACTTTAGATTGTTTTCGTCTTGAGTCAGGACCTATTCCCTCCATTACAGCTGGGCAAGTATTGGTTCGCAATCATTACCTCTCCGTCGATCCGTATATACGTATTCGTATGGAGGCAAAAGACTCTTACGCCCCTGTCATGAAAATCGGCGAAAAAATGGTCGGGCGCACAATCGGTCAGGTAATAGAAAGCGCCTCGGATAACTTCGCACCGGGCGACTGGGTTGTCGGGCGCATGAGCTGGGAGGACGTTAGCGCTGCGCCTGCCACTGAGTTGCAGAAGATCGATCCCTCTTTTCTGCCTCTGAGTGCATTTCTAGGCGCACTCGGGTCTACCGGCCTAACTGCCTGGGTTGGGCTGATGGAATTTGGTAAGCCCATCGCTGGTCAAACAGTTTTGGTGTCGACCGCCTCAGGTGCTGTCGGTAGTATGGCTGGGCAACTTGCAAAGCTTCGTGGGTGCCGTGCGGTGGGTATTGCCGGAGGCCAACGCAAGTGCGACATCGTTGTAAAGGAACTGGGATTCGACGCATGCGTCGACTACAAGAGCCCCACCTTTCAAGAAGATCTCGCACGCGCCGTCCCTGAAGGTGTTGACGTTTACTTTGACAACGTCGGCGGAAGTATCACCGACTTTGTTCTAACCTTGCTCAAACTCAATGCACGCGTCGCGCTATGCGGTACGGTATCTCAATACAACGCAACTGAACCGTACGGCATAAAAAACTATCGTGAGTTTTTTAACAAAAGAGTTACGATGCGCGGGTTCGTCTTGTCTGACCACCGTGACCTTTGGCCTACCGCAACCGCTGAGATTCAAGCGGCCTACAAGGCAGGAAGAATTAAGCACCTTGAGACAGTATGCGATGGTCTTGAGAATGCACCGCAAGCATTCATCGACATGCTCAACGGGGCAAACGTTGGCAAACAAATCATCCGGATTGTATGAGTACGATTCTTTTTGGACCTCCCGTTCATTTTGATTTTGGAGCCCGCAAACAGCTAGCTGCACTGATGACAAGCAACAAGGTTTCACATCCCTTATTTGTGACGGATCGTGGTGTCATCGCTGCAGGCGTCTTTGCACAGGCTATTGAGCAGGTACCTGACTCAATCAAGCGGACTATATTTAGCGACGTACCAGCAAATCCTACCGAAGGCGCTGCGATAGCAGGTGCGCAAGCGTTTCATGCGAATCAGTGTGATGGTGTCATTGGAGTCGGGGGTGGCGCTGCACTCGACCTGGCAAAAGCAATTGCGATTCTTGCGACACACAACCCACCGCTATGGAACTATTCGAATCGTAATCCGAACGAATTGCCCCTAGGCGAGACACCCCCACTGTTGCTGATCCCAACCACTTCCGGAACCGGTAGTGAAGTTGGTCGCTCAGCTGTCATTATTTTTGATAATGGGATCAAAGCTGGGGTGAGATGTCCCTCAATCGTCACAGCAGCCCTGTGCGACCCCGAACTCACCCTTGGACTCCCAGCCCTTGTCACTGCGACGACAGGGATGGATGCGCTCGCGCACTGCATTGAGACATATTGTTCGCCAGCAATCAATCCACCAGCCGATGCGATTGCCCTTGACGGCATGAAAAGGATCTTTGCACATATTCAAGAAGCTGTTGAGCACGGAGATAATCGTGAGGCGCGCTGGAATATGATGATGGGCTCACTCGAGGGCGCGCTATGCTTTCAAAAAGGCATGGGTGCTGTGCACGCCTGTGCACACCCTCTCGGTGCACTTGGCTATCACCACGGCACACTCAATGCGATTCTATTGCCTCATGTCCTACGCTTGAACTTGAGCAGTCTCGGGAGTAAAGCCGAGCAAATTGCTGAGTATCTCGGGAGGGGCTCCGCACAAGAATTGCCGAAGCACATATATGAACTAGTTATAGCACTGGGCATCCCACCTCGGCTGCGCGACGTTGGCCTCACGCAACGGGATCTCGTAGGGATTTCTCAGGCCGCAATGCTCGATAATGCGAACAAAACGAATCCTCGAAGTATGACAGTCGCGTTCTACGATGAGCTTCTTGCCGCTGCGTATTAAATCAATAATGAAAAATCGCCTGTCACTTACAGTCTTGACTTGCATCATGACAATTTTTGTCGGTAGCACACTGACTGGATGCGCAGCGCCGTCGACAACAACCACTGGCTACCAGCCTGTGATGGCGCAGCAAGGTAAAGATGTTATTTGGGTACCGACACCGAATAGTCTTCTGGTAAAGATGCTTGAGACAGCTCAAGTCACCAATAAAGATCTTGTCTATGACCTTGGTGCCGGAGACGGAAAGATCGCAATTGAAGCTGCTCGACGCTATGGTGCACGCGCGGTCGGGATTGAGTTTGATCCACAAATGGCCCAGCACGCTCGCGAGAACGCGAAAAATGCGGGCGTTGCGGACAAGGTAAAAATCATTACGGGCGACATCTTCGCTGAGGATTTTTCGCAAGCCACTGTTGTAACGCTTTACTTGCTGCCGTCCTTGAATTTAAAACTGTACCCTGTGCTGGTCAATATGAAACCTGGCACACGCATTGTGTCAAATACATTCACGATAGGAAGTTGGGTGCCTGACAAGACGTTTTATGGCGATAGCGGCACCGTTGGACACTTTTGGATCGTTCCTGCAAATGTGCAGGGGTTCTGGCGACTTGAAGGCGTCCCTGGAATGGATCAGATTAGTCTTTCAGTTGTGCAAAAAAGCCAAGAATTTCACGCCGACTTCACACCAGAAGGGAAGCCCTTTCAACGCATCGACGGCAGGCTCAATGGAACAATGCTCACCTTCAGCTATACAGATGCACAGGGCGTTATGAAAACCTTTGATGGTGAAGTTACCGGCGACACATTTACTGGGACACTCAAAGACGATCCATCCATTCGCATCGTTGGAAAACGTTAAGCCTACGGGGTCAGCTTGTTTTTTTGCGCAGTCCCAACAAGATCACAGTAGTCACGACGATACAGGCACCAACAACCTGAATGATCGCAATCTTTTGTCCCAAAATTAACCATCCAAGTACCAGTGCTACGATGGGCTCAACGTTCATGATTGCAGAGTTACCGACTACGCCCAAACGAGGCAAAACGGTAAACATAATCGTGAACCCAGTCCCGTACAAAAGACTCAAGGCGATCAGCCCCCACCACCCCACTGCTGCGGTTGGCCATTGCATCGCATCGGTAAACTGAGATCCCGCAATCGTTAAGATTCCGACCATCGCCATGGTTGCCACGGTGCGCACACGACCATCTAGATCTACGGCGTTGTGTTGAATCAACACCATCCCTAGCCCAAACGAGCAGCCAGCTGTCAGGGCAAACGCAACACCCAATCCGATTTCCTGCCATTGACGCTGCATTCCGAGGCCTGAGGCAGCGCCAAATACATCCAACGCTAACGCCAATCCGATCAGCATGATAGGCATCGCCTTCAGAACCAGAGGCTCAGGTCGCTCCTTGTAAAGCACACGCGCCCACATCGCAATCCACAGCGGGTAGGTATTGAATGCCAATAACGCAAGCGAAACCGGCAATCGCGCGACGGAAGAATAAATACTAACGCTCTGAATCGTAAAAAGGATACCAACAAGCGGCAGTATCTTTTTATGCCTCGCAGTCATTCGGATCGAAACGCCCTGC
>CAMCWG010000186.1 GCA_945882005.1 Bordetella parapertussis | reverse complement strand
GCATTACATAACCGATCATTTTGAGGTCTCCGCTATGTCGCCCATCGCATTCTGTTGCGCTTGCTGTCGAAGTGCGCGCCACGCAGGCCAAACCAACAAACCAATCAGACCAAACAGAAGAATGAGCGGCCACCATATCGGCGGATTCCATTCTGCGATTTTTTTGCCACGTAGATCACTGTCAATCTTCATGTACTGCAAGGTGTTACGCACCATCTGCGTGGGCTTGGCATTACCCACCCACTGCTGAAAGGCGCCGCCTGACTTAGGAAACAGACCAAACATCCAAGGTGCGTCTTCTTGCACGATTTTTGTCATTTGCGCGATGACCTGCTCTTTCTCGGGACCATCAGGCAAGTCACGCATTTTTTCAAATAGCGCGTCGTATTCCGCGTTTACATAGTTCGATGCGTTCTCACCACCTTTCTCCGCTTTGACATTTGGACCATAGAGCAAGAAGAGAAAGTTTTCGGCATCGGGATAATCAGCAACCCAACCCCACATATACATCTGTGCAACTCCGCGCGCCATCTTCTCTTGAAAACGGTTGTAGTCTGTCGACCGAATATCGAGCTGCACACCGATCTGAGCGAATTGTCGCCGCATCCAATCGAGGGTTGGGCTAGATCCGCCCGCGCCACTGGCGGAATCAAAATACAGCACGAGTGGTTCGCCCGTGGTCACGTGCCGACCGTTGGGATAGCCAGCTTCAGCCAGCAAGCGTCGCGCCTGATCCAGAGACTTTCGTTGAGCCTTTCCATCAACGACATCATAGACAACAGGATTGATGCCTGATGCGCCCGCTTGATAGCCAAGAATTCCCGGAGGGACCGGACCATACGCAACCTGCGCCTGATCGTTCTGGAAAATAGCAACGAACTCTTCCCAATTAAACGCGATGCTCAACGCTTGACGCAACTTACGATTACGCAGCTGCTGTTCAGGTGTATCTCCACGCCCCACTATCGGATCCCGCCAGTTAAAGCCGAAGTACTGCATTTGTGCTTCAACTGTGGTTGGTAACTGTATGCCGTGCTTCGCATAAAGCGCAGCCTTCTCTGTTGAGTCAGAGGCTGCGACCAGCATGGCGACACCTGCGTCGCCACGATCTACCTGCGGCACATCGTAATAGCCTTGCATGAACTTACCCTGCAAGGGAATACTTTCTTTCTCGATGTTGAAGACGATTCGATCAATAAATGGAGTCATCTTGCCGCAATCTTCTAACAAGCCTTTCGCACGATCTGTGGGCTCACCCTCACACGGATAGGGTTCACCTCGAAAATTAGGATTGCGTGCCAAGACATGTCGGCGATTTTGTATAGATTCCGTCAACATGTACGGACCGGTTCCGACAGGCCAATTGTTGAGCGTCAAATTGCGCTGAGCCATTCCCGGTTGACTATAGAAGCGATCAGCTTCCCAAGGGACTGGTGCCACAAAGGTCATCGCCAGCCAATACTTAAACTGAGGATACAAACCTTTCACGCGAATTCGTAACGTGTACTCATCAAGCGCTTCAACACCGGAGAAACCGGCACTGCGCAAATCCAACCAAGGCAAATCACGCGAACCAACTGCTACCTCCTTACGCAGATCCGTATCTATCTCTCGCAGCCGGGCACCATACTCTTTCATTCCCACAACATGCTGCGCAAGGGTTGAGAAAATTGGTGATGCCACGCGAGGGCTTGCCAAGCGACGAATCGCATACACGTAGTCATGTGCCGTGAGTTCACGTGATCCTTGTTGCGCAAAGTCACTCATCACAAACTTGTCTTTTAGCTGTTCTGGTGCAAGAGGCCAATAACTAAAGCGACCGTCTGCTTCGCGCGCAAAAACAGGATGGGGTTGATACTGAATCCCCTTACGCAAGGAGATATCGTAAATACTCTCTGCAATATCTTTGGCCGCAGCGTCTGCACCTAGCTTATTACCTTGCTGATCGACATAGATCGGTTCAACAACCTGAAGGGCCGTGCGCGGGATCAACTCGTACGGACGCTTAAGATAGTGGTAACCATAAAGCGGCTCGTAGATGTTGTAGGTATACGGTGTTTCATCCGTTGAGTAAGAGCGCGCAGGATCCAGGTATTTGGGGGAGCGCTGCATGAACGCCGTATACAAGACGTTTTTCGTCTCAGCCCCGGCGGTATAGGGGCTGTTGATCGGCGAGTCAATGCCCTGCGGTCCGCAGCCAACCAGCGTGGCACAGCACGTGATCGCCGCGAAGATATTTTTTATTTGCACTTTTTGTTTTGCCAGCAAACGACCCGCCACTCCCAAGGCGCGACCGCGCCGGGCTCAGCCCATAGACCAAGTTTATTTCTCTGCGCATCGCTCTGTACGCCAATTAAAGCTTTATCGCGCAGAAATTTACCTTTGGCCTGCTGGTTTGCCCAGGCCATGCCGTCTTGTACCTGCAAGCGATTCGCAGTCGTGCCATTGGCGGGCACATCACACACATCTCGGCCGTAGTGATCTTTTTCGTAACAGATGAGTGTCAGGGTTTTTCCCGCTACATAGCCTGCTAGATTTTTGCGTGAGGCCTCACCAAACGGCTGGCCGGGACGATCGCTACCATGGCTCGTTTCCGGCGCATCGATGCTGGCAAGGCGGATCCGATGCTGGGTCTTCTCCACAAGCAAGTTAATGGTGTCGCCATCAGAAACTTGTACGACCTTGCCCGTCAGTGCATATTGCCGCGCATTTTGAGCGGCGACTGGTGAACTGATCGCACCTAGACTGATTGACGTGATGGCCACCATTGTTATCGGGAGCCAGCGCAATGCACCAACGCGAGCACTGCCGTTTTTATCAATATTATTCATTTAAATTATTGATTTATAAGTTATTTTTAAAAAATACAACAATCCAACTGTTAGTGATCAACTCAAATCCACTTAGCCTGACGGAATTTGTAAAACAAAGTCCCACAAATCGTACCCATTAGTCCCAGGATAACCAAGTAGCCATATTTCCATTGGAGTTCCGGCATGTACTCAAAGTTCATTCCATATATGCCGGCTATCGCCGTTGGTACTGCGAGAATAGCGGCCCAAGCGGCCAGACGACGGGTTGTTTCCGTCTGTTTGGCCTGCTCAATCAGCATCCCTGCCTCAAACGCAAAGGTCAGCCCATCACCCAGGTTGTCCAATAAACGGTCCACACGGTAAACACGATCAGCCAAGTCAGAGAACAAGGGGCGCGCGTCAGCCTTGATCGGCACAAACTCGCGATGGGATAGGCGTCGGCAAACCTCGCCTAGCGGGGCAATCGCGTTATGCATACGTTGGAAATCTCTGCGAAGCTGATAGAGCTTTCGAACTTTTAGCTTCTCTAGCCCACGCAAAATCAGCGCCTGCTCCATCGGCTCAACCGCTCTCTCGAACATGTCATTGGCAAGGTTGTAGCGGTCGATCAACAGGTCAAGCAGCTCTGCCGCCACAAAAGCACTCCCTTGCGCGAGCTGGTCGGGACGACTCTCCAAGCGTTGTCGCAAGGCAGAATGCGATGCAACCGCACCCCGACGCATCGTAATTAGATAGTTTGGCCCAATCAGCAATTGTGTTTCACCAAAAGCAGGCAAACCATCTGTACCGCGCACCTCAACAGTCATTGCAACTAAAAGCACTGCTTGTCCATAATCCATCACCTTGGGGACGCGGTGATTTGCTGCCATGTCCTGTCCGACGTCTGCGGCTAAGCCGAGCTGCGCAACAATCGCATCCAGCAGGCTGGCCGGTGGCTCGCGCAACCCTACCCACAAAAGAGAGCCCTCAGCCTTGAGCGCATCCCCGAGCTGTGTGACATCCACAGGACGTCCTCTTCCCTCTGGCCCATACAGCGTGGAGGCAAGAATGGTAGACAACGACTCGGAAACAAGCGATGAATCATTCATGTAAGGGGTCCGAAAAGGAAAAACAGCTTGATCGCAGCAATCAGAGCAAAATAAAAGGTCATTTGGCGTGATTTAATGTAAAAAACTAGGCCAGGCAACTAGAGTGCACGGCGTATCAGACCACATTCGAGCAAAGTTTAACCATGCAGATCGTATTTTTAGATAGCGACACCATTCCGAGCCCGCTCCCGGTGCCGAGTTGGGCCACGAACTGGACAAACCGCCCCGCGACTGCACCGAGCGCCCAAGCGACCATTCAAGCGCTAGGATCAGCCGAAATATGCATTACCAACAAAGTCAAAATCACCGCTGATGTGCTTGCGGGTACCCCCAACCTCAAGTTCGTCTGCGTCGCGGCAACGGGTTATGACTGCATAGACCTCAATGCATGCCGTGCACATGGCGTTGTCGTATCCAACGTGCCAGGCTACTCCCGCCAAAGCGTCGGAGAAGGCGTGATTGGATTTGTTTTTGCCTTACGTCGGGCACTGTATTTTTATCAAACTGAGGGTCGTCATCAGTGGCCGACCTCTTCACACTTTTGCGTGCACGGCGCGCCCGTTTTAAATATAAGAGGCGCAACACTGGGCATTTTCGGTAAAGGCGCGATTGGCACCGAGGTTGCCACCCTTGCCCAAGCACTTGGAATGAACGTGCTGTTCGGTGAGCATCGTGGCGCCAACGTTGTGCGGCCCGGTTATGTTGCCTTTGAAGAACTTCTTGCTCGAAGCGACGTCATCACGCTGCACTGCCCTCTGACCCCCGATACCCGCGGCCTGATCGGCGCGAAAGAACTTGCTCAGATGAAGCCAGGCGCCATGCTGATTAATACAGCCCGCGGCCCACTGATTGACGAGACTGCCGTAGGCGACGCACTGTTAAGCGGCCATCTCGGTGGCGTTGCGCTGGACGTTTTAGCCAGTGAGCCGCCTGCGGCGGAACACCCGTTGCTGCAAATGCACTTACCTAATTTAATTATCACGCCCCACATTACGTGGGCCAACGAAGACGGGATGTCCAGACTCACGCAAGGCATCCTCGGCAATCTGAACGCGTTTGTGCAAGGCAAGCCGATCAACGTTGTAAGCTGATTCATACTGGAACTTATTCATGCCTCAAACCAAAACAGATAAGCCGCTTTATGTCGGCTGTGCGACCGGATTCTCTGGCGATCGGACCGATGGTGCGGGCCCAGTCGTCGACACATTGATTGCGCTTGGCGGCGGAGTCCTGAACTTCGAAACCCTGGCCGAGCGCACGCTAGCACTGGCACAAATTGAAAAACGCAAAAATCCCAAAATGGGCTACGAGCCACTGCTCGACGACCTCGTTGGTCCTATCTTAAAACGCTGTCTCGAACACAAGATCCAGATTGTGAGCAACTTCGGCGCTGCAAACCCGCAAGCGGCTGCTCAACGCATCTTTGCACTGGCGCGTATGCAAGGCTTGCGACCACCACGCATTGCAGTCGTACACGGGGACGATTTAACGCAACCCGAGCAGTTGAAGTTTCTGCTTAAAAAGCTGGGCTCTGATATTGATCCATCACGTGTCGTGAGCGCGAATGCCTATATTGGCGCCTATGAAATTGCGCAAGCCTTAAATGATGGCGCTGACATTGTAGTAACCGGACGCGTATCCGACCCCTCTCTAACCCTCGGCCCCGCAATTGCGCATTTCGGTTGGGCGATGGATGACTGGCACCTGATGGGCTGCGGCACCATGGCCGGACATATGCTGGAGTGCGGCACGCAAGTGTCTGGTGGCTACTACTGCGTACCAGGGCAAAAACCGGTTCCGGATATGCATCGCATCGGCTTTCCGATCGCAGAAATTCGCGTAGATGGAAGCTTTTCAGTTTTCAAAGCGGACAGTACCGGCGGACGCGTCGACGATCGAACGGGACGCGAGCAGATTCTGTACGAAGTACATGACCCGGCAAAGTATCTGACCCCTGATGTCACCGCCGATATTACTGGCGTGATGATCCAAGCCGATGGGCCAGATCGTATTCGCG
>CAMCWG010000185.1 GCA_945882005.1 Bordetella parapertussis | reverse complement strand
GAGAAACTGCTGCGTGCAATTTTCGGTGAAAAAGCATCTGACGTAAAAGATACTTCGCTACGCGTACCATCAGGCATGATCGGCACAGTGATTGACGTGCAGGTCTTTACACGTGAAGGCATCGTGCGCGACAAGCGTGCGCAATCCATCATTGATGATGAGTTGCGTCGTTATCGCCAAGACTTGAACGATCAGCTGCGTATTGTCGAAAACGATACCTTCGATCGTATCGAGAAGTTGCTCATCAAGAAAATCGTCAATGGCGGTCCTCGCAAGCTTGCGAAGGGCACTGCGATCACCAAAGAATATCTGGTTGATCTCGATCGCTGGCAGTGGTTTGACATCCGTTTGGCTGATGAAGCTCACGCGGTTGTTCTTGAGCAGGCCAAAGAGTCGCTCGAGCAGAAACGCCATCAGTTTGATCTCGCCTTTGAAGAAAAGCGTAAGAAGCTCACGCAAGGTGATGAATTGCCACCTGGCGTCTTGAAGATGATCAAGGTGTATCTCGCCGTCAAACGTCGTCTGCAACCAGGCGACAAGATGGCAGGTCGTCATGGTAACAAAGGTGTTGTGTCGCGTATTACGCCAGTGGAAGATATGCCACACATGGCAGACGGCACGCCGGCGGATATCGTGCTGAACCCCTTGGGCGTTCCTTCACGGATGAACGTGGGACAGGTGCTTGAGGTTCACCTGGGTTGGGCTGCAAAAGGCCTTGGACATCGCATCGGCGATATGTTGCGCGACCAGCAAAAGGTCGAAGTCAAGAAGATCCGCACATACCTCGACAAAATGTACAACGGCAGCGGCACTGGTGCACGCATTGACGAGCTCAACGACGATGAGGTGATCGAGCTTGCTCAGAACCTCAAGAACGGTGTGCCCTTTGCAACGCCAGTGTTCGACGGTGCAACCGAAGCCGAAATCACGAAGATGCTTGAGCTTGCCTATCCTGACGAAGTCGCCCAGCAAATGGGTCTTACCGAGTCACGTACACAGGCCTGGCTCTACGATGGACGTACTGGCGAGCAGTTTGAGCGTCCAGTCACCATGGGCTACATGCACTATCTGAAGCTGCACCACTTGGTCGACGACAAGATGCACGCGCGTTCAACCGGTCCTTACTCGCTCGTTACGCAACAACCACTGGGCGGTAAAGCTCAGTTCGGTGGGCAGCGTTTCGGTGAGATGGAAGTCTGGGCGCTCGAAGCATATGGCGCGTCGTACACGCTGCAAGAGATGCTCACAGTTAAGTCTGATGACATCAACGGCCGCACCAAGGTATACGAAAACATTGTCAAAGGCGATCACACGATCGATGCAGGCATGCCTGAATCGTTCAATGTGTTGGTCAAGGAAATTCGTTCCTTGGCGCTTGACATGGATCTGGAGCGTAAATAATGAAAGCGCTACTCGACCTATTCAAACAGGTTTCGCAAGACGAACAGTTCGATGCCATCAAAATCGGCATCGCCTCGCCCGAAAAGATCCGCTCGTGGTCTTACGGCGAGGTACGCAAACCAGAAACGATTAACTATCGTACTTTCAAGCCAGAGCGTGACGGTTTGTTTTGCGCCAAGATTTTTGGTCCCATCAAGGACTACGAATGCTTGTGCGGCAAATACAAACGTCTGAAGCATCGTGGCGTAATTTGTGAAAAGTGCGGCGTCGAAGTTACCGTCGCAAAAGTGCGTCGCGAACGCATGGGCCACATTGAGCTTGCGAGCCCCGTTGCGCACATCTGGTTTTTGAAGAGCTTGCCATCCCGTTTGGGCATGGTGCTCGACATGACCTTGCGTGATATTGAACGCGTTCTGTACTTTGAAGCATGGTGCGTGATCGAGCCAGGCATGACTCCGCTCAAGCGCGGTCAGATCATGTCGGATGACGATTTCATCGCCAAGACCGAAGAGTACGGTGACGACTTCCGCGCCTTGATGGGTGCTGAGGCTGTTCGCGAACTGTTGCGCACAATCGACATCGATCGCGAAGTGGAAACACTGCGCGGCGAGTTGGGCGCGACAACCTCCGAAGCGAAGATCAAAAAGATTTCCAAGCGCCTCAAGGTATTGGAAGGCTTCCAGAAGTCCGGTATCAAAGCCGAATGGATGGTGATGGAAGTTCTGCCCGTGCTGCCACCGGACTTGCGTCCATTGGTACCGCTCGATGGCGGCCGCTTTGCGACATCCGATTTGAACGATCTGTATCGCCGCGTCATCAACCGTAACAACCGGTTGAAGCGTTTGCTTGAACTCAAAGCGCCAGAGATTATTCTGCGTAACGAGAAGCGGATGCTGCAAGAGTCTGTTGACTCGCTGTTGGATAACGGCCGTCGCGGTAAAGCGATGACGGGCGCCAACAAGCGTCAGTTGAAGTCCCTTGCCGACATGATCAAAGGCAAGAGCGGTCGTTTCCGTCAAAACTTGTTGGGCAAGCGCGTCGACTACTCAGGCCGTTCGGTCATTGTGGTCGGTCCACAGCTCAAGCTGCATCAGTGCGGTTTGCCTAAGCTGATGGCGCTTGAACTCTTTAAGCCTTTCATTTTCAATCGCCTCGAACTCATGGGCCTGGCGACGACCATTAAGGCGGCCAAGAAATTAGTTGAAAGCCAAGAGCCAGTGGTGTGGGATATTCTCGAAGACGTTATTCGTGAACATCCGGTGATGCTTAACCGCGCACCAACGCTGCACCGCCTCGGCATTCAGGCATTCGAGCCTGTGTTGATTGAAGGTAAGGCAATCCAGCTGCATCCTCTCGTTTGCGCGGCGTTTAACGCCGACTTCGACGGTGACCAGATGGCTGTGCACGTGCCACTCTCGATCGAAGCACAGATGGAAGCCCGCACATTGATGCTGGCATCCAACAACATTCTGTTCCCTGCAAACGGCGAGCCATCGATTGTTCCTTCACAGGATATCGTGCTGGGCTTGTACTACGCTACGCGTGAACGCACCAACGGCAAAGGCGAAGGCATGTTCTTTGCTGACGTCGCCGAAGTGCAGCGTGCGTACGACAATCGCGAAACCACGCTACAGACTCGCATCACTGTGCGTCTTCCAGAATGGTCACGCGATGCGCAGGGCGAGTGGGTTGCTGGTGTGCAGCGCGTAGAGACCACCGTTGGTCGCGCACTGCTCTCCGAGATTCTGCCGAAGGGCTTGCCTTTCTCGGTGTTGAATCGTGCACTCAAGAAGAAAGAAATTTCACGCCTGATTAACCAGTCGTTCCGTCGTTGCGGTTTGCGCGACACGGTGATCTTTGCTGACAAGCTGATGCAGTCGGGTTTCCGCCTTGCAACGCGCGGTGGTATTTCGATCGCCATGGGCGACATGCTTATTCCTAAAGGCAAGGCCGATATCTTGGCCGAAGCCAGCCGCGAAGTAAAAGAGATCGACAAGCAATACTCGTCGGGCTTGGTGACCTCGCAAGAGCGTTACAACAACGTGGTGGACATCTGGGGTAAGGCTGGCGATAAAGTTGGCAAGGCCATGATGGAGCAGTTGGCCACCGAGCCGGTTGTTGACCGCCACGGTGACAACGTCCGTCAAGAGTCGTTCAACTCGATCTACATGATGGCTGACTCCGGCGCGCGTGGTTCAGCTGCGCAGATTCGCCAGCTTGCTGGTATGCGTGGTCTGATGGCTAAGCCAGACGGCTCCATTATCGAGACGCCAATTACTGCAAACTTCCGTGAAGGCTTGAACGTACTCCAGTACTTCATCTCGACACACGGCGCACGTAAAGGCTTGGCTGACACTGCACTGAAGACTGCAAACTCGGGCTACCTGACACGTCGTTTGGTTGACGTGACACAGGATTTGGTCATCACCGAAAACGATTGCGGCACAACGCATGGTTACTCGATGAAGGCCTTGGTTGAGGGCGGCGAAGTGATCGAGCCCTTGCGCGAGCGCATCCTTGGTCGTGTCGCTGCGGTTGACATCGTCAATCCTGATACACAAGAGACAGCGATTGCTGCAGGCACTTTGCTTGATGAAGATCTGGTCGACTATATCGACAAGCTTGGTGTGGACGAAGTTCGTGTTCGCACACCATTGACTTGCGAAACGCGTCACGGTCTGTGCGCACATTGCTATGGTCGCGATCTGGGCCGTGGTTATCTGGTTAACGTCGGTGAAGCGGTCGGTGTGATTGCCGCTCAGTCGATCGGTGAGCCAGGTACACAGCTCACAATGCGTACGTTCCACATCGGTGGTGCCGCATCACGTGCAGCAATGGCGAGTGGCGTTGAGACCAAGTCAAACGGTACGGTTCGCTTTGCGAGCTCGATGCGTTATGTGACGAACCCCAAGAAAGAGCGCATTGCGATTTCGCGCTCGGGTGAAATCATCATCATGGGCGAGAACGATCGCGAGCGCGAGCGTCATAAAGTGCCTTACGGTGCGACACTGCAAGTCAATGACGGCGACGTCTTGAAAGCAGGCGCGCGCTTGGCTACTTGGGATCCGCTCACACGTCCGATCGTGTCCGAATACGCCGGCACCGTGCGCTTTGAAAACATCGAAGAAGGCGGTACGGTTGCCAAGCAGGTTGACGACGTCACAGGCCTGTCAACGCTTGTTGTGATCACGCCTAAGACACGTGGTGGCAAAGTTGCGATGCGTCCACAGATCAAGCTGATCGGTGAGAAAGGCGAAGAGGTCAAGATCGCCGGCACGGATCACTCGGTCAATATCTCCTTCCCAGTCGGCGCGCTCATCACTGTACGTGATGGTCAGCAGGCTCAAGTGGGTGAAGTTTTGGCGCGTATTCCACAAGAATCGCAAAAGACACGAGACATTACCGGTGGCCTGCCACGCGTTGCGGAACTGTTCGAAGCACGTTCACCCAAAGACGCTGGCATGCTTGCCGATGTCACGGGTACAGTTTCGTTCGGTAAAGACACGAAGGGTAAACAGCGTCTGGTCATCACAGACCTCGAAGGCATTGCGCACGAGTTCCTGATTCCTAAAGAGAAGCAGGTGCTTGTCCATGACGGCCAGGTCGTGAACAAGGGCGAAATGATTGTTGACGGCCCAGCCGATCCGCATGACATTCTGCGTCTGCAGGGTATCGAGCGTCTCGCGACTTACGTCGTTGACGAAGTACAGGACGTTTACCGTCTGCAAGGCGTGAAGATCAACGACAAGCACATCGAGGTGATTGTTCGCCAGATGTTGCGTCGAATCAACATCGTTGATGCGGGCGATACATCGTTTATTACAGGTGAACAGGTCGAGCGTGCCGAGTTGCTTAATGAAAATGATCGTATGGAAGCGGACAATAAGCGTCCAGCAACGTATGACAACATTTTGTTAGGTATCACCAAGGCATCGTTGTCCACGGACTCCTTTATCTCTGCTGCTTCTTTCCAGGAAACAACCCGCGTGCTGACCGAGGCTGCCATCATGGGCAAGCGCGACGAGCTACGTGGCCTGAAAGAAAACGTCATCGTTGGTCGACTCATCCCCGCAGGTACGGGGATGGCTTACCACGTTGCGCGCAAAGAGAAAGAGGCATTCGAGGCTGCGGAACGCGAAGCCGCACGCCAGCAGGCCAACCCATTTGAGGATGCTCCCGCCGCCGCTGAGGCGCCAGAAGCAACCGAAGAATAGGCCAACTGCTTAAAGAAAGACTCAACTAGACTTAGCTACAGCGTTGTCGTTGCGGTAGCTAAGTCGGTTGACAGTTAGTAAAGATTTACGATAAGCTGTAAGGCTTACTGTATTTTTTGGGGACTCAACAGCTCTGGGCTTGTTGATGCGCCCTAGTTAAAAGCAATACCCGCTCTTTTACGGATTTCCGTTTGATGGTGGGTTTGCGCGAGCTGCCCAGGAACGGGAATGCTGAGAACGCGTCGTAGAAAGTAAATCACCGAAGGGTGCATTGCTGTACGCAAGTATCAGAGATAAAAGGGAATTTGAGGTTATGCCAACCATTAGCCAACTCGTGCGCAAGCCGCGCGAAGTCAGCGTTTCTAAGAGCAAGAGCCCAGCGCTCGAAAACTGCCCTCAGCGACGCGGTG
>CAMCWG010000184.1 GCA_945882005.1 Bordetella parapertussis | reverse complement strand
AGCCGTCTGCAAGACGCCTGGATTCCACAGCTTGTTTCAACTGCAGGGGCGATTTCAGAGGCACTCGGCTATGAGTCCGGCGCAACGGGTACTCTATAAATTCGCACAAAAATAAAGCAAATCTTTATAAATAAAAATATTGTGGTTTTTTGGTGCGTCGCAACAAAAAGTTGTTGACACGACTATTTTTAAGCCTAAAATGACACTTGTGCACTGCAACATATCGCAGCAATCAAACACTTACTCATTTTGGAGAACACCATGTCTGCAATTCCTCAGCAGGTCCTAAATAGTCAAAAAGCGGCCATCGATGCATTCGTGGCTGTCCAGGGTTCAGTTTTTTCAGGTTTCGAGAAACTCGTTGACCTCAACCTCAAGGCCATGAAAGCTACGATCGACGAAGTGTCGGCCACGTCGCAGCAAGTTGCTGGCGTGAAAGATGCTCAAGAAGCTTTGTCGTTTTCCACCGCTCTTGTTCAGCCAAGCGCAGAAAAAGCCATGGCTTACAGCAAGCATGTCTATGACATCGTTTCAACGGTTCAGGCTGACTTAGCCAAACTGAGCGAGTCGCATGTTGCTGAAGGTCAGAAGCATGTTCAGGACGCGATCGAACAGTTCACCAAGAACGCTCCAGCAGGTTCGGAAGGTGCTGTTGCAATCCTGAAAAGCTCTATGGCTCAGGCTAGTTCGGCTTACGATTCGATGACCAAAGCCGCCAAGCAGGCTGCTGAAGTTGCCGAGAAGAACCTTTCGGCTGCTGCGAACGCCACGTTCAAAGCTGCTGGTCAAGCCGCTGAAGCTGCTAAGTCCGCTACACGCGGCCGCCGCGCAGCCTAAGCTAGACAGTCGCAATAAAAAAACCACCCTCGGGTGGTTTTTTTATTTGGGTCACACTATTTACCGAGTTTCGCAATCTCGCGGACACACTCCCCCACCAACGCAGGTCCTTTGTAAATCAGACCTGTGTATAGCTGCACGGCATTGGCACCGGCTGATATTTTTTCTGCAGCGTGCTTGCCCGAGACAATTCCGCCTACACCAATGATGGCGAAGTCCGGTCCAAGCTTTGCGCGTAGTCGGGTAATCACTTCGAGTGAGCGTTCGTGCAACGGGGCACCCGATAGACCACCCGCTTCTTGAGCGTGCGCCAACCCTTGCACAGCATCGCGCGCGATCGTCGTATTGGTGGCGATGACGCCATTAATGCCGTGGCGAGGAAGCACCTCGGTGATGATGTCGATCTGCTCTTCTGTCAGGTCGGGTGCAATCTTTACTGCCAGTGGAACACGTCGCTGATACTGCGCCGCCAGCTCTAGGGCGCGACGCGCCAGCTGCGAGAGCAGGTCGTCGAGCTCATGTTCACCTTGCAGCGCCCGGAGATTCTTTGTATTGGGCGAGGAGATATTGACGGTGATGTAATCGGCATGGGGATAGACTCCCGCGAGGCCAATCAGGTAGTCATCTGCAGCGCGTTCGATGGGTGTATCAGCGTTCTTACCAATGTTCAGGCCAATCACGCCACCTTGTGTGCGCCAGGTGCTGCGCTGGACGTTACTCAAAAACGTGTCAAGCCCCTGATTGTTAAAACCCAGTCGATTAATCAGGGCTTGTGCCTCTGGTAGGCGGAACATACGTGGCTTGGGGTTGCCGGGCTGAGCGCGGGGCGTCACGGTGCCCACCTCGACAAAACCAAAGCCAAGGTTGCCCATTGCGTCAATATGCGCGCCGTTCTTATCAAGACCTGCAGCGAGCCCGACAGGGTTTTGTAAGGCCAACCCCATTAAGGTTGTCGGGGCCAGGACGCGACTGTGCATGAGCCCCCGTGTCAGCGAACAATCATAGGCGCGCTGTAGAGCGGTAAGCGTTGCGTCGTGCGCTGCCTCGGCGTCCATCGCAAATAGGGCTTGGCGCGCCAAGGGGTAGGCTTGAAAGAGTATTGACATGACAACCGTTTAAAAATAGATTCAGAGAGAAGTATCAGGGGCTGGGGGCTGATCGTGCCAGTGACCGCCGTGCCTGTATTGAGCGGGACCAAATGCGCCCTTGTACGCCATTTTTGCACTCTTTTCGATCCAATATCCTAAATACAGCCAAGGAAGTCCAAGCTGGCGGCATTGATTAATTTGCCACAAAATACTGTAAGTACCGAGACTGCCTGGTGCCTCTGGGTCGTAGAAGGTGTAGACCGAAGATAGCCCCTGGTCAAGCACATCAATAATCGACACCATCCGCAGTGTGCCGTCCTCTTCTCGAAACTCGACTAGGCGTGTGTTGACGCGACTAGCCAACAAAAACTCGCTGTATTGCGTGCGACTGTCGTCATCCATGCCACCTCCAGGATGACGTAACGCCTGATAGCGGGCATACAGGGCATAGTGTTCGCTGGACCAAGATAGCTCTGCAACCAGCGGACGTAATTGCTGATGGCGTTTGAGTGTGCGTTGTTGTGTACGGTTCGCAACGAAGCGACTGGCATCCACACGCACCGGCAGGCATGCACGGCAATTGTCACAGTGCGGACGGTAGGTAAACAGCCCGCTGCGCCGAAAGCCTTGATCGATCAGCTGTGAGTAGGTGTCAGCATGAATTAAATGCCCAGGCGCTGCGACCTGCGAGCGCGCCTGCTGCTCTGGCAGGTAGCTGCAAGGATAGGGGGCCGTGGCATAAAACTGCAGTGCCGAAAAGGGGAGTTCTTTGAGCTGACTCATGGTTGCAATATACCCCGATGGTCTAGTGTCCCGGGGTGCCAAACGATGTCGGGCATCGAAGTGTGTTGCCGGACATGTGCAACAAATTGTTGTCGCGATACGGGTGCGGCACCCAATGTGCTTAAGTGGGCGGTGTACATCTGACAGTCAACCCATGGGATCCCGTGATTCTTTAAGAACCAAACCAAATGCGCCAAGGCGATTTTAGAGGCGTCTGTTGCTCGGCTAAACATCGACTCACCAAAAAACATCCGGCCAAGGCTTACACCGTAGAGCCCTCCTACCAACTCGCCATCCACCCATGTTTCGATGCTGTGCACGTGTCCCAACAAATGCCAAGCTTCGTAGGCCAGTTGCATTTCTTTGGTGATCCAAGTGCCAGGCTGTCCGTTATGCGCTGGCCGTGCGCAGGCGCGTAGAACGGAGGTGAAAGCCGTATTGACTTTGACAACGGTAGAGTAGTCACCTGCGTTCTGTGCGCGGGCGATTTGTCTTAGCCGCTTTCCTAGCGAGTGCGATAGGTGAAGCGCATCGCACTGGAGCACCATTCTGGGGTCGGGAGACCACCAGAGGGGTGGCTCTTCCTCAGAGAACCAGGGGAAGATCCCTCGGCTGTAAGCGGCATGCAGGCGAGGGATGGATAAGTCAGCCCCTGCGGCCAACAGCCCGGCCGGTTCTTGTAGAGCCTCTTCTGGGTCGGGGAAAGGCGTGTCGGGTTCAAGCCAGATTAGGCGCATGGGAGGCTCAATCTGGTTTTAGCACTCAATCGCCCGGCCGATTAGCTGCGAAAAGTGAGTAATGGTGCGTATCGAAATGGCCAGTTTCACGTTCACGCAGGTAGTGTTTGAGTGTCGTCGAGACTGAGCGAAAGGAAAGGTTGTCCCACGGTATTTCGTCAATACCGTACCAACGCGCTTCGAGTGTTTCTGGGCCTGGATCAAGATCGGGGCTGGTCGCGTGGGCTAGAAAATAGACATGTACTTGGTCGACGTGTGGGATATCGACAACGGTATAGAGTTTGCCGAGCGTGATTTGCGCGCCGGCCTCTTCCTGTGTCTCACGTTCGGCACCTTGGCCGATGGTTTCACCAAGCTCCATAAAACCCGCTGGTAAGGTCCAAGTATTAGCGCGCGGTTCAATGGCGCGTAGACACAGAAGTATTTTGTCATTCCAGATGGGTAGGGTGCCCACCACAAGTCTGGGGTTTTGGTAATGGACTGCGCCGCAGGCTTCACAAACATCCCGTTCGCGATTATCGCCCTCAAGAAGACGGCGCGTGATGGGGGTCGCACACTGCCCGCAGAACCTTTGCAGACGTGGCGCCGGGAAGTAGAAGTCAGGATCGTGGCTCATAGATCCGTATTTTAAGGCTAATGGTTACGAATCGGAGCGCATTGGCCCCGGGTTGCTCACAAAACCTAGCGTCTTTGCGATATCGCTGCGCAGTATATGGCTCAACGGTGCGGGGTGACGAAGCGCGGCATACTTCGTTGAAGGATCAGAGAACTTTAGCGCCTCGCGTCGTGCGAGTGATGCATCGTCTCGCTGTTCAAGCCCTTCAAGCGCTTCGAGCATTGCCAGGCCAGTATCGCCTTTAAGCACCTCAGCCAGACCCATCAAGTCGCGATCATCAATGCGGGCAGGACCTTGATCGGTCTGGGCGTACAGCTGGCCTTCATCGTCCGCAAACCAATGCGTGACTGTTTTGATCGGTAGTTCGTTCTGGGTAACGAGGGCATGACTATCAGGACGCAGGTGCAGAATGAACGGAGCGGCATCTAGTCGCACATAAACGCGTTGAGGGCCATTTTGAAAAAACCACCGGCCGTCGGGTTCGCAGGCGTAATTTCGACCGATGAAGCCTAAAATCTGGGTGTTTGCGATGCCAGTGCCGTCGCCACCAAGCTGTGCGTCACCCAGCGGATGCAGGCGCCAGGCACCCCGAGCGCTCAAAGAGAGCCAGCCATAGACAGCTGGCACATTAGGCCAGCGCGCGATCGCATCAAGTACGGATTGATCCATCAGGCTTTTTGATAAAAAACCAAAGCAGCCCAAGCACTTGCAACATGAATAAACATGCCATGGAGTAGGTAAGCGATTGGCTCGGGCTGTGATTCAAACGCTGAAATAAATCGGTTAAAGCACCAAAACCCCATTGAACAATAAACGTACCCGCAAATACCAGCAGGTTATAGGTCGTAAGCACTCGCCCCGCGACCGCACTCGGAAACTCGAGGGCCGCTTGCGTCTGAAGTAAAAACATCGCTGGAATCGCGGGTGCCAGGATGAGCCATAGTATCCAAGAAGCAGAGTGCTGCCAAAACGTAATCACCCCGATACAGAGGGGTAGCCAGATCAGAGCCCCCACCGATTGGTTTAAGAGCGAAACGCCTCGTTTGATCAGACGTGGACTGAGCTCACCCATTAAGAAATAGGAGCAGAGAATGCTGGCGTTCATGTAGAGCAGCGTTTGGCTTGCACGGTCGGGACTCATGCCCAATATTTGGGTAAACCAAGGGCCTGCCCAGAGGGTTTGCAGCGCGCCAAAACCGCCGATCGTAAATACGGTCGCGGGCAGCACGCGAACCATGAAGGGATGTCGACACAACGTTAAAAAACTGGCGTTTGCAATCTGCTGTTTGTTCGCACCGGTCTGCCGGTCCAAGTCGCCCGTAAATACAAAAATCGCGACGGCACAGAGCAGAAACATGAGTGCTGTCAGGCTAAAAACCTGTCGCCAACCAACCCATTCCGCCAATGTCAGCGCAGGTTGACTCGCCATGAGCGCGCCTGAGGTGCCCGATATCAGCATGTACATCACTAATCGCGGCTGCCTCTCGGCAGGAAAACAGCGTCTGAAGTAAGAGTAAGCGGCCATCAGGCAGGCGGAAACACCAATACCAATGAGGATGCGCCCCGCAGACTGCACCCAAAGCGTCTCTCCGATCGCGGTGAGTCCGGCCCCAAGCGCTGCAACGAGGAGCAGTGTCGACTCGGTGCGCCGTGCACCGTACCGGTCGAGCCAAATGCCGACGGGAATTTGCATGGCAGAGAAGGAAAGGATGTAGGCCGAAGACAGCCAGCCTAACTCGCTCGCTGACAGACTTAGGTCTGAGACCAAAAGAGGGGCGATTGCTGCGTTCACCGAACGCATGGCGTACGATAAAAAATACCCGACAGCAAATACGAGCACGATACGCAAGGCGACCATGCCGGAGGGCATTACAGGTAAGGGGGAGCTAGGGCTTACGCTTGTCATTGTTATTTACTGGAGGCGCAACCCGGAATCGAACCGAGCTACACGGATTTGCAATCCGCTGCATAACCACTCTGCCATTGCGCCAAC
>CAMCWG010000183.1 GCA_945882005.1 Bordetella parapertussis | reverse complement strand
ACGGACTGAAGTTGTTAGCTCTATCTTTATCAAGTATCTGCAGGTACACATCGCCATACAGCCATACGTGGTTAGCCAAAGATATGGCCATAATGTTTTTATCTTTGTATTGCTTGAGTTGATCATCCCGCGCAAAGAATGAGTGTGAAATCACGGTTCTTCGGTTTTCGGTGATCCCAGTCTCTTTTATGGCTTTAGTAATTGCCAATAAGGTCATGTCGATGCCTGCATCGCCGTTGCTATAACCAAAATACTGAATGTTCTTCTCGTACGCGAGCTTGGCGTAGTGATCTAACATGTTTTGCGATATTGCTGCGAAGCCGCGCCAATCTTTACCAAAACCGTTTAAGTTTATGTATGGTTTCGTGAGATAGGCGAAACCTAGTTGAGGCGCACCGTCAGTCGGAACCATCATGCCTGCGACTTTAAACCCACGATCACCACTGTCATACGTCCCAAATTTAAAGTTAGGATTCGTTTTGAGCAATGCATCAACGACGTCATAGGTCGGCAATGCAATCAAATCAATTGAAACCACCTTTTGCGCAATAGCTGCCCGCATCTTATTTATTTCATCGATCGTTGCTTCGTAGCTCTGAGCGGTCGTGAAACCATTAGAAAGATAGACTTGCTCAGCCTTACGGAAAATGTCGAAGGTCACCTCTTGGGAGTACTTGCCTGCAGAGCGGGCGACGGCATCCATGTACGGTGCACCAATTAATTCACCCGTGAGTTCCCCTGTCTTGGGATCGATAGAGATAAAGCCTCCAGTGGCTTTCGTATCTTTAGTGATGCCGAGTTTCTTTAGTCCTGCGGTATTCAACTGCCCGGCAAGGGTCGAGATATTTTGCAATAAGAGTGGCTGGTCCGGGAACGCCTTGTCTAAGTCAGCAAGAGACAGCCCACCGTCGGATAGCATGGCTGCTGAGTAGCCTGCGCTAAGAATCCAGCCGTTAAAGGGCTTGCCTTCTGTGAGCAGCTTATTAATTGCTTGAGCTTTTGTATTGGGTGGATTTTTCGCGAAGTATCCTAGGTTCACACCAAGGGTGTTTTGTGCGACCAGCGTGAAGTGCCCCCAGCTATCAATGAAGCCAGGCATGAGGGTAGTGCCCTTGAGGTCATGCAACGTGGGGTTGGAGCCAGCCTGAGCGAGAGCTTGAGCCTTATTTCCGACAAACAAAATTTTGTCGTTCTGCACCACAAGCGCTTCGGCATACTGTGGGGCGTCGCCTTGCATCGTAAGAATTTCGCCGTTGAAATATACGGTTGAGGTGTTTGCAACGGCTGTAGCAGCACAGCAAGCTGCCAAGAGACCAACAATCTTTTTATTGATATTCATTCCGCTCTCAATAAGCTAATCGATTAAGTTGAAGCATAATAGTTCTATAACCGCAGATAAGTGGAACCATTTTATTTTGGAGTCTCTGTTATGTCGACAGGTGGGAATCTATCAACAATGAGCGCGAGCATTTCAACATGTTGAACGAAACGCATGATCCTAGGCTACGGAGTTGGCTAGAAAGCGCTAACGACTCGTCCATTGGGTTTCCGGTCCAGCATTTACCCTTCGGGGTGTTTCGCCGAGCCGGCCGCCCTGAGGCGTATCGGCCGGGCGTAGCAATAGGCGACCAAATTATTGACCTGGCTCAACTGGCTGCGACGAAGCCCTTCTCAGGCTTAGCTGCTGAAGCACTTAATACGTGTACAGGACCAACACTCAATGCGCTGATGGCGCTTGGCAATGCGCATTGGACAGAACTGAGGCTGGCCTTGTCTCGTGCCGTCCGAGTTGGTAGCAGCTTGCAAGCTCAAATCACGCACGTGTTGGTACCGCAAGCTGATGCCGAATACAGCCTGCCTGCGCATATTCGTGACTACACAGATTTCTACATCTCGATTTATCATGCCACCGCGGGGGGCAAGATCTCGCGTCCCGATGCGCCGTTATTGCCTAATTTTAAATGGCTGCCTATCGGCTACCACGGTCGTGCATCGAGTGTGGTGATGTCGGGTCATGAGGTGGTGCGCCCAATTGGCCAGTCTCGCCCTGCGTCTGCGAATGAAGCACCAAGTTTCGGCCCGAGCAAGCGGCTAGATTTTGAGCTCGAAATGGGAATGTTTGTGGGGCCTGGTAACGCGCAAGGTACCCGCATTTCGATTGACCAGGCTGATGAACATATTTTTGGTCTTTGTATTCTCAATGATTGGTCGGCGCGTGATATTCAAGCGTGGGAGGTTCAGCCCTTAGGTCCCTTCTTAGCCAAAAGTTTTGCCACAACGATCTCGCCGTGGATCGTCACACGCGAGGCGCTCGAGCCCTATCGGTTGCCCTTTAGTCGCCCCGAGACGGATCCTCAGCCTTTGCCTTATTTGATGAACGACGCAACCAGAATGGGTGGCGCGTATGACATCGGTCTTCGTGCATTGATTTCAACAGAGCAATCGCGTGCGGCCAGACACCCTCCAGCGTTGTTGGCCCATAGCAATTTATGCCATGCATACTGGACCTTATCTCAGCTCATTACTCATCACACCGTGAATGGGTGTAACTTACAGCCAGGTGATCTGATCGGTACTGGGACAATGTCAGGACCTGATCCTGATCAGGCGCTGTCCTTTAATGAGCTCAGTGCTGGCGCGACTCGGTCGGTCAAACTGCCCTGGGGACAAGAGCGTAAGTTTTTAGAAGATGGTGATGAAGTTATTTTGCAAGCCGAGTGTGTTAAGGAAGGATACCCAAGACTAAACTTTGGTCAAGCAACTGGGAAAATCTTGCCATCTTTATAAAGAAAGGATCATAAAAAGCATATGTCGATCAATATTGGATTTTTACTATTCCCGAATCTCACACAGCTTGACTTAACGGGGCCTGCCCAAGTTCTAAGTCGAATCCCGGACGCCAAAGTCCATTTGGTATGGAAATCAATCGAGCCGGTTTTAACGGATGTTGGATTTACGATAAACCCTACGACCACCTTTGCTGACTGCCCGCAGCTCGACGTGCTGTGCGTTCCGGGAGGCTCCGGTATTAACGAGCAAATGGTAGATCAAGAAACGCTGAATTTCCTGCGTCACCAAAGTGAACACGCAAAATACATTACGTCAGTTTGTAATGGGTCTTTAATCCTTGCGGCGGCAGGTCTACTGGTCGGTTACAAGAGCGCCTGTCATTGGATGTGGAGTAGCTATCTTGAAAGATTTGGTGCCCAAGCAATTGATGCGCGTGTCGTTAGAGACCGCAATCATTTTTCCGGAGGAGGCGTCACAGCCGGGATTGATTTTGCATTGACACTCGCAGCCGAAATTGCCGGGGAAGAGGTTGCAAAAAGAATCCAACTCGCCCTTGAGTACGATCCGCAGCCCCCCTTTAGTTGCGGCACGCCCAAAAAAGCGGGGCCTGAGATTGTCGACAAGGTACTTCTATTGCAAGCCGAACGTATCAAGAGGATTGAGCAAAACATTGTTATTGCTGCGGGAGCGCTTGGACAACAAACTCCTACATAGCCGTCACCACGGCTTTACCGCGAGCCGTGTGCAGGTTTCTGTAGCTATCAATTAAGCGGTGATGCCTGTCGAGCCCTTCAAGCTTTGAGCTAGTTGGAGTGAGTCCGTAGAAGTTCACGCTCCCATCTACTGACCCCAATACGGCATCCATCCGCTGATCTCCGAACATTCGTCGGAAATTAACGATGTAATCATCAAGCTCAAGCTCGCTATCAAGCATGACCTCTAAGACGGCATTGACGGCCTGATAAAACAATCTGCGCTCGATTGTGTTGTCGTTGTATTGTAAAAATGCACCCACTAGAGCATGCGCCTCTTCAAACCGCTTTAAGGCGAGTTGAATTAATAGCTTCAACTCTAGAACGGTGAGCTGGCCCCAAGGTGTGTTTTCGTCAAATTCAATGCCGATTAAGGTGGCGATGTCGCCATACTCGTCGAGCTCGTTATTCTCTAATCGGTCAAGTAGTGCACTGAGCTTGGCGTCAGTTAGGGTGTTCAGATTCAGAATATCAGTACGGAACAACAAAGCCTTGTTAGTGTTGTCCCAGATCAGATCCTCTATTGGATAGATCTCAGAATAGCCGGGCACCAGGATCCGACAAGCAACCGCGCCCAACTGGTCATAAACCGCCATATAGGTCTCCTTGCCTATCTCTTGGAGTATGCCAAGCAACGCTTCGGCTTGCTCGGCATTAGAGAGCTTGCCCCGATTTGTGAAATCCCACTCCACAAATTCGTAAGCTGCTTTCGAACTAAAAAAACGCCACGACACAATGCCACTGGAATCAATAAAGTGTTCAACAAAATTATTAGGCTCCGTCACCGCCTCACTTGAAAACGTGGGTGGAGGTAAATCATTCAAGCCCTCTAAGCTGCGGCCCTGTAGAAGCTCTGTCAGGCTTCTTTCTAAAGCGACCCCAAAGCTTGGGTGTGCACCGAACGAGGCGAATACACTACCCGTTCGTGGATTCATCAGAGTCACGCACATCACGGGGTACATCCCACCTAGCGAAGCATCCTTTACCAAAATCGGGAAACCCTGGCTCTCTAACTCACGAATACCTGCAAGAATATTGGGATACTTTGCAAGTACTTCGGACGGCACATCAGGCAAAGCAATTTCGTCTTCTAAAATTTCTCGTTTTACCGCGCGCTCAAAAATCTCTGACAGACATTGCACCTGTGCTTCGGCCAAGGTATTGCCCGCACTCATGCCGTTACTGACATACAGGTTTTCAATCAAGTTAGAAGGAAAGTAAATAGTCTTACCATCCGAATGCCGGACGTAAGGGAGAGAACAAATGCCTCGCTCGACGTTGCCGGAATTGGTATCAATCAAGTGCGAGCTACGCAATTCGTCGTCGGGGTTGAAAATTTCTAGGCAATAGCTATCCAGAATTTCTTTCGGCAGCGAATCGCCTTTTCCTGACTTGAACCAGCGCTCATTTGGGTAATGAACAAACTTTTCATGTGCAATATCTTCCCCCCAAAATGCGCCAGCGTAAAAATGGTTGTTACTTAGACGCTCGATATACTCGCCTAGCGCCGAGGCCAACGCGCTTTCTTTGGTTGCGCCTTTTCCGTTGGTAAAGCACATTGGCGAGTGCGCATCACGGATATGTAAAGACCACACATTGGGAATCAGATTGCGCCACGAAGCTATCTCGATCTTGATACCAAGATTTGCCAACAAGGCTGACATCTTGGCTATGGTTTGCTCCAGCGGCAGATCCTTGCCTTCAATATAGGTATTCGCGCCAGAGGCGGAATCCAAGGTCAGCAATGCCTGTGCATCTGCGTCCAGGTTCTTGACTTCTTCAATTACAAATTCCGGACCGGCCTGCACGACTTTCTTTACTGTACAGCGCTCGATTGAACGCAAAATGCCTTGGCGATCATGGGCAGAGATGTCTTCTGGTAATTCAACTTGGATTTTGAAAATCTGTTTATAACGATTCTCTGGGTTGACAATATTGTTCTGTGACAGGCGGATGTTCTCAGTGGAGATCTTGCGAGTGTCGCAATACAGCTTCACAAAATACGCTGCGCACAAGGCTGAGGAAGCTAAAAAATAATCGAACGGGCCTGGAGCTGAGCCATCACCCTTGTATCGAATCGGTTGATCTGCGACTACTGTGAAGTCATCGAACTTAGCCTCAAGACGTAGCTTGTCGAGAAAGTTGACCTTGATTTCCATAAGAGCTTTTCCAAAAATACTGCCCAAATACAAACTAACCAACTCCAGACTACTACATAAAGTGAGCTTCCTGAAATGACAGCGATGGAAACAAACCTTCCCAAAACTAGGTGGGCCAGCCATGCGAGAAGTAGGATAAGCTGTTGGGCATGAACTCTCAAAGGAGATCGACATGATGTCAAAAGGAACGTGTCCCATTGCTCACGGAGCCAACACAGAATCAGCCAATACCCCAATGACTTGGTGGCCCAAGTCCTTGAATCTTGACATTCTCCATCAGCAAGATGTTAAGACTAACCCTATGGGCGAGTCATTTAATTATCGAGATGAATTAAAAAAACTCGATGTAGCGGCACTCAAACAGGACATGAAAGAGCTCATGACCACCA
>CAMCWG010000182.1 GCA_945882005.1 Bordetella parapertussis | reverse complement strand
TAAGCCAGTCACTAAGCCAGTCACTAAGCCAGTCACTAAGCCAGTCACTAAGCCAGTCACTAAGCCAGTCACTAAGCCAGTCACTAAGCCAGTCACTAAGCCTGCAGCGGCCAAAAAGCCGCCAGCACCCCGAGTGCAGTTAATGGGTTTGAGGGTGGCACCCAAACTGGATCGGTTTGCTCCGCCTGAAAATCAGATGCCCGGTTTTCTTGAGGCTCGTGAAATGTGGGGTAATGCGCAAGGCAATGTGCAGATGCTCGGGAATGCGGCAATGCGCAGGCAGGACGCGGTATTGCGCGCTAACTACATTGACTACAACAAAGCGACCGGCGTGCTCGATGCTCAGACCAATGCACGTTTGATTCGCGACGGAAATGTGATCTCCGGCACGAGCATCATCTATAACTCTGAGGATGGCACTGCCAGTGTCGACCAACCTAATTTCTGGATTGAAAACGGCGGCGCTGGTGTTGGGTCGTGGGCAGATGTCTTTAATAAGAATCAGATGAGTCTGAAGGATGTCACCTACAGCGGGTGTCCGTGTCCGCAGCCCTCTTGGTACATCGAAACCGAGAAGCTCGATCTTGACTACGCAGAAAATGAAGGTGTCGCGCGCAATGGTGTGCTGTACTTTAAAAATGTTCCGATTCTTGCCGCTCCCTACCTAACCTTCCCGATCAAGAAAGAGCGCAAGAGTGGTTTGCTACTCCCGACTTTCGGTAATACGACTAATACTGGTTTTGATTACACCCAGCCGTACTATTTCAATATTGCGCCTAATTACGATATGACCGCGCAGTTGCGCACCATGACGAAACGGGGCGCCCAATTAGGTGGTGAGTTCCGCTACATGGGCGAGAGCTACTCTGGTGTCGCTGCCGGCACGTACTTGCCAAATGACATCCAGACCGGGCAGGATCGCTGGCTGTATTCAGCGCAGTATGGGCAACGCTTTGGCAATGGTTTCTATGGCGGGTATAACGCGAGTGGTGTGTCGGACGACAACTATTTCAAGGACTTCGCCAATATCGGGATTAACCAGGCCACAGTGACGGCGCTACCTCGGCAAGTGGGGACCGGTTGGTCCAACGAGTATTGGAACACGATGGCACAGGTGGTGACGTTTCAAACCATTCGACCAAGCGGAACATTCGTCACGCCGCAGTACAACAAGGTTCCTGAGTACACCATCAACGGTGGGCGTTTTGATATCCATGGCTTCGATCTACAAAGTCAAAATACATTAACCAAGTTTCAAATGCCGACCGATCAGCGCTTTGCGTATGGTCCGATGGGGTCGCTGCGCTGGAAGCCGGATGGCCAACGCGCCTTGTCCTATAACTCGATTGCTTACCCAATCGTCCAACCTGGTTGGTACATCACACCTAAAGCTGCATTGAGCGTGGCGCAATACCAGACTGAATGGTATGGCCTTGAGAACTGGTATGGGTACGGGCAGTCGTCAAACTCTCGTGTGTTACCCATCATGTCCGTGGATTCGGGGATGACCTTCGAGCGTGACACAACATTCTTTGGCAAGCCTGCGCTGCAAACGCTTGAGCCACGCGCCTACTACCTGAGAGTGCCTTACCGTGATCAGTCCCAGTTCCCTGTCTATGACACGACCATGGCTGACTTTAGTTTCTCTTCGGCTTTTCAGGAAAATATTTTTACTGGCTTTGATCGCATTGCCAATGCAAACCAGGCGACCTTAGGACTGACTAGCCGCTGGCTTGACGCAAATAGTGGTTTTGAACGTTTTCAGCTATCGGTTGCGCAGCAGTTTTACTTTGAGGATCAGTACGTCACGTTGCCGTTTCAGGTCCCGCGCACGAACACAAAGTCGCAGTTCCTAGTTGGTAGTAGTGCTGCCTTGACCGATACCTTAAATTTGTCGTCCCTGTTTCAGTACAACCCGTACAGAAGCGAGGTCAGTCGTGCTCAGGTCATTAGTCGGTGGCGGCCTCAGCGTCTAGCGACGCTGGCTCTGTCGTATCGCTACCAGGTTAACCCGCCACCTGATGCCTTGTATCAACCACAAGGACAAAATCAAGTGAGCGCTGGTTTCCAGTGGCCGCTCACCAAGAAGTGGTATTCGATCGGAAGGGTGGATTATTCATTTAATAAAGTAAATGCACCGAGTGTGCTCGATCCATCGAATATCATTGCAATGCCAAAAGTAACGCAGGGCGTGGTCGGCCTGGAGTACAAGGGCGATTGCTGCTGGACAGGTCGCGTGGTTTTTCAGCGTTATGTGGTCAGCGTGGATCAAACAAACAGCGCAGTATTTTTCCAACTTGAGCTCGGCGGATTGGGCAACTTGGGTCAAAACCCGATGGGGATTATCGGGCGAAGTATTCCCGACTATGAGCCAATCAATCCGCCTGTTCCGAGTGTGAGTAAATTTGAAAGGTACGAATGATGCAAGTAGTTAAAACCTTCCGGTGTTGGGTAGCGCTTATTGGTATATGTATGGGCGCGACGCTGTGCGCTTCGGTCTCTGCGCAGCCGGCGTCGACGGGGACGGTACGCCAGTCGGCGCCTCCGAAGGCTGCTGCAGCTGGGCCGGACCGCGACGCTGACACGATTGTTGCAGTTGTTAACAGAGAGGTGATTACACGGCGCGAACTTAATGCGCGCGTGCGTTTGGCGAAGCGAGATCTGACAGGCCAGCGCGTACAGCTGCCGCCAGATAACGTTCTTGAGCCGCAGGTTCTGCAGCGACTGATCACTGAGAAGCTTGAATTGCAAGAGGGCCGCAGGCTCAACATTCAGATCACGCCTGCGATGATTAACACTGCAATTGAGACGATTGCAAAGCGCAATAACGCGACAGTTGCGATAATAAAACAGCAACTGCAAGCCTCGGGTGTACCTTGGTCTGACTACGAAAATCTTATCCGACGCGAGTTGTTGCTTGAGCGGCTTAGGCAGACGGTGGTCGATCGTACGATCCTGATCACAGATGCTGAGGTAGATGCTTTTTTACGTGAGCAAAAGGCACGAGAGGCGGGGGGCTTGCCAGTAGTGAGGCCAACCCCCGCTCCAGCAGCCCCACCTCCGCCGCCGCCTAAGCCCAAAGCCGTGCAGCCAGCAATCATGGGCATTGCGCAGATTTTGGTGCGAGTGCCTGAAGGGTCATCAACGGATGAGGTAGCCGCGTTACGTAAAAAAGCGCAGGATTTGTTGGCGCGCGTGCGCAAGGGCGAGAGCTTTGAAAGCGTCGCGAAGGCGTCATCAGATGGGCCTGAGGCTAGTCTTGGTGGTGACCTCGGTGTACGTCCATTAAACGGCTGGCCAGACCTTTTCCTCAAGGCGGTTGCGAATGTTCCCGATGGCCGCGTCAGTAATATCATTCAAAGTCCAAATGGTTTTCATATCCTGAAAGTAGTGGGCCGCGCCGGTGGTCAGCCTCCACCGCAAGCACAACAAGCACCCCCGCCTCCTGCACCGACAGGACCAGATACTCAGCTGCCGAAAGGGCCGATGCCCGTCCAGCAAACGCAAGCCCGTCATATCCTGTTGAAGAGTTCAGCTGTGATGACAGACGATATTGCGCGTCAACGGTTGGCTGACATACGGCAGCGTATTGTCCAAGGAGGGGAGTCATTCAGTGATTTGGCTAAGCGCTTCTCCAACGATACGTCAGCGCCGCAGGGTGGTGATCTGGGCTGGGTGAATCCAGGCGAAACCGTTCCTCCATTTGAGAAGGCCATGAATGCCTTGAAGATAGGAGAGGTAAGTGAGCCTATCAAGAGCCCGTTTGGGTGGCACTTGATTCTCGTAGAGGCTCGTCGCACGCAAGATATGGCTGATCAGTTTTTGCGTAATCAAGTCCGTCAGAGACTATTTATTCAGCGTTCTGACGTGGAGTTCGATGCGTGGTTGCAGCGTGTACGAAATCAGTCTTATATTGACAACCGCCTTGAGAAAACAGAACGGCTGAACAGGAACTAGCGCGTGACTGCACACCAGGCGCGCAAACGCTTTGGCCAGAATTTTCTGGTTGATTTGGCCGTGGTGGATGCCATCGTGAGGGCGATCGCACCGAGGCGTGACGACGCTATGATTGAAATCGGACCGGGTCTGTCTGCTCTGACAGCTCCGCTGCTTGATCAGCTTGATAAGCTCACTGCGATAGAAATTGATCGCGACCTGGCGGCGCGCCTTAGGCAGCGGTTTTCTGCTGAGCGATTGAGTGTGGTCGAGGCGGATGCGCTACACGTGGACTTTACCCAGTTTGGTTCCGGCTTGCGTATTGTCGGCAACTTGCCCTACAACATTTCTAGCCCTTTGCTCTTTGCGCTTGTGGAGTGTGCCGATCAGGTTCGAGATCAGCACTTTATGCTTCAGCGTGAAGTGGTGGACAGAATGGTGGCAGAGCCTGGCAGCTCGGAATACAGTCGGCTCAGTGTGATGTTGCAATATCGCTACCAGATACATAAGCTATTTGATGTGGCCCCCGAAGCTTTTGATCCACCTCCGCGTGTGACCTCTGCAATTGTTCGAATGATCCCTCGTGGAAATGAGCGATTGCGAGCTCTCGATGAAAAACTGTTCGCAGCCGTTGTGCAGCGCGCCTTTTCTCAGCGCCGCAAAATGCTTCGCGGTGTGATGGGAGAGTGGACTGCCTTGATCCCTTGGGAGACGCTTGGCGTTCTTCCGACCTGGCGTGCAGAGCAGGTGTCTGTGTTGGGCTTTGTAGGGATGGCGGACGCTTTGGCCAGTTCAGGCATTCGCGGCTAGACGACTGGCAAGCCATACGCGCATGATGTCTTGTGCGCGATCTTCAAGCAAAGCGGCGGCTTGCTGACACGCGTCAGCAAGGGTGCAAGGCCCCGAAGCCAGACTGAATGCGGCATGAATGCCCGCTTCGTATAAAGCTTGATATCCGTCTCCTAGCGATCCTGCGATTGCAATGACGGGAACGCCTGCCTGTTTAGCGATCTGGGCAACACCCATGGGTGTCTTGCCCAACAGGGTTTGCGCATCCATCCGTCCCTCGCCAGTGATGACTAAATCTGCACCTTGTACGGCATGCGCTAAGCCGCCGATCGTTGCGACAACCTCGGCACCTGGTTTAAATGTAGTGCGCAACCAGGCGTGTGCAGCAAACCCCAAGCCTCCTGCGGCTCCGGAACCTGGCGCATGACGCATGTCGCGACCAAGTGTTTGAGCGCAGACATCCGCAAAATGATTCAACGCAGCATCAAGCGCTCTTACCTGATCTGGGGTTGCTCCCTTTTGTGGTCCGAAGATCGCTGAGGCGCCTTTAGTGCCGCATAAGGGGTTGTTCACATCAGAAGCGATCGTCACACGAACGTTCGCCAGTCGTGGGTCGAGTGCGCTGGCATCCAGTTTTGCGAGTTGCGCGAGCGCTAGTCCACCTCGGATAAGAGGTTTGTCATGTTGGTCGAGCAGTCGTAAGCCCAGTGCTTCGAGCATTCCGGCGCCAGCATCGTTCGTCGCTGAGCCGCCCAGGCCCAGCACGATATGTCGTGCGCCCGAGTCCAGCGCATAGCGTATGAGTTCGCCGACACCGTAGCTGGTTGCATGCATGGGGTCGCGTTCGGTAGGCTTGATGTGTTCTAAGCCGGCGGCGCACGCCATTTCAATAACCGCTGTATCCTCAGGCAGCCGAGCCCAAGTGGCTTGAATTGGACGTCCCAGGGCATCAAGCACGGTGTTGACGCGACGTTCGCTCGTGGTTGCTCCGAGCACTGCTTCAACCGTTCCCTCCCCGCCATCGGCCATAGGGACGCGCACGACCGTCGCTTGGGGAAGCGCGCGTTTGATGCCGCGTTCGATCGCCAAAGCGACTTCGGGTGCTGAGAGAGACTCTTTGAACGAGTCTGGAGCGATGACGATTTTCATGAAGGTCGCAGTGTCAGACTGAGGCAATGAGCTTAGTCAAATTTCTTTTGAACGAATTCGATCTTGTAGCCGTCAGGATCTTCTACGAAAGCGATCACTGTCGAACCATGTTTCATCGGACCTGCTTCGCGGGTGACTTTTCCGCCTAATTCGCGGACGCGATCACAGGCTTCGTAGGCGTTTTCGACTTGTAATGCGATGTGACCGTAACCGGTGCCGAGATCGTAAGACGACGTATCCCAGTTGTAGGTGAGTTCTAGTGCGGGTCCGTCGCGCTCGTCTTGATAGCCAACGAAGGTATTGGTGAAG
>CAMCWG010000181.1 GCA_945882005.1 Bordetella parapertussis | reverse complement strand
AGCTTGGCGGAGGATCGATCGTCAATATCGCCTCAATCACCTCCCTGCGCTCATCTCCTTTGCACGCCTATGGCCCTGCCAAGGCTGCGGTCGCCTCCATGACGGCCTGCCTGGCAGCAGAATGGGGGCGCTCAGGCGTACGCATTAACGCAATTTCACCGGGGTATGTTCTGACCGAGGCTCTGCAGGCTGCGATTGATCGCAAAGATCGCAACCCTGAAGACCTCACGTCACAAGCTGCAATGGGCCGCTTCGTCACACCCGACGAGATTGCAGACTCCGTTGGCTTTCTTCTATCGCCCGCTGCAAAAGCCATCACAGGCATCAACTTGCCTGTCGATGCGGGCTGGCTGGCAGGATCCACTTGGCAAACCTATGGCGGCGTACCACCCGCCCGTGGCACACAAAAAGAGGGCAGCAAGTAATGCTCAAGATCGAACACCTTAATAAGTCCTTCGGTGGTGTGGTCGCGACATCAGATGTCTCGATTCATTTCAAAACTGAATCGCTTAGTGCCGTGATTGGTCCTAATGGCGCCGGCAAAACAACCTTCTTTAATTTGATCTCCGGTGCATTGCGGCCTGATTCAGGCCGTATTTTGCTGGATGGCGAGGACATCGTAGGTCTTCCCAGCAGCGAGATTGTGCACAAGGGGATTGGTCGTGCATTTCAGGTGGCCAAACTATTCAAAACCTTAACGGTCGAAGAATCCTTACGCGGCGCCTTAATGTCGCCTCTCGGGAAGTCCTCGCAAATGCACGGTCGCTTTCCATTGGCTCAAACGCGCGACCGCGCGTATTAAGTGATGGAACAACTTGGCTTGCACACCAAAGCTGATGTCGTAAGCGGCAACCTTTCACACGGTGACCAAAAATTGCTCGATATGGCCTTGGCACTCGTGCTTCGGCCAAAAGTTTTATTACTCGACGAGCCTGTCGCAGGCATGGGGCCAGAAGAACGCGAGCAAATGATTGAAACCGTCTACGCACTCTGGAAAAAAGGTGGTCTGACGGTTGTGCTCATTGAGCATGACATGGAAATCGTCTTTCGTATTTCCCAGCATATTCACGTGCTGTCGTATGGCAAAGTTCTCGCCGAAGGTAATGCAGACCAAATCCGCAACAACCCTGCCGTGATTGAAGCCTATCTTGGCACGCCAACGGAGGCGCACGCATGAGTAAGCAAGTATTAAAAGTTGACGGCATCGACGTTTTTTACGGCACAAGCCAGGCACTATTCGGTTTGTCCTTCGACGTACAACAGGGGGAAACTCTAGCCTTACTCGGACGGAACGGTGCTGGCAAAAGTACGACGATGAAATCGGTTGCGGGCGTCATTCCTGCGCGCAAAGGCACGGTCACCTTGCACGACCAAGCCATCACAGGTAAAGCTGCACATCTGATTGCGCGTGCAGGCATTGGTTATGTACCCGAAGATCGACAGATTTTTCCTGACCTGACTGTCGAGGACAATCTCACGATCGCTGTTAAGAAAGGCGCCAACGGTGAAGACGACTGGAGTGTTGAGCGCGTCTATGACATGTTGCCGCTTCTTAGGCCTCTGCGTGAGCGCTTGGGCGGACAACTTTCGGGCGGTGAACAACAAATGCTGACTGTTGGCCGTTCCCTCATGGGCAATCCCGACGTGCTGCTTTTGGATGAACCGAGTGAAGGCCTGGCGCCAATCATGGTTCAAAAGATTGGTGATCTGATTCAATCTTTACGCAAAATGGGAAAAACGATTGTGCTCGCAGAGCAGAATCTACACTTCTGTTTGGGCCTCGCTGATCGCGCCGTCGTGATCGATAAAGGCAAAGATGTGTTCTGCGGAACAATCGCAGAGTTGAACGCCAACGCAGAAATTAAACAGCGGTATCTGTCGGTCTAACCCTTTCTGTCTTCCTAAGATGCACATCTCTCATCACACTGCCGCGCAAGCTTTTGACCTAACAGGCACGCGAATGCTGATTACTGGCGCTGCCGGCGGTATTGGGTCAGCCACGGCACGCCTTTGCAATCAACTTGGCGCCACGCTGGTATTGAGTGACTTCGGGCAGCGTGAAAAGTTAGAGGCTCTGGCGCACGAACTGAAAGGCGTGACGGCTGTAGAGTCCTGCGATGTGACAGATCGTGCTGCAGTCGAAGCCATGATCCAACGGCACGGACCGCTCACCGCGTTAGCGGACACCGCGGGCATATGCCCGTTTGATGATGACTGGATGGACCCGGACTGGAACGAAGTTGATTTCATTCGGGTCATGAAGGTCAATGTGCTTGGTCCGATCAACTTGGTGCGCGCGATCTTGCCGGGCATGATGGAACGCAAGCATGGCCGTATCGCCTTGTGTGGCTCTATCGCTGGCTGGATGGGAGGCTTACGTGCAGGCCCACATTACTCTGCCTCGAAAGGGGGTGTGCACGCGCTTGTACGCTGGTTTGCTCAGCGCGCAGCACCGCATCACGTCAACGTTAACGGAGTGGCCCCTGGACCAATTGCGACTGGGATGACAGAAACTGGCGGCTATGAGCCAAACATTTATCCGATGAAGCGTCTCGGGGAACCGGAAGAAATCGCTGGCATGCTGACATACCTCTGTTCGCCCGCAGCGAGCTTTGTATCGGGTGCCATCATGGACGTCAATGGCGGCACCCTGATGCGCTAGCTTAGGACTTAAGCGGCTTCGCCAAAACCTCGCGCAACAATCACTTCAACTAAGTTCGGACCGCCGCTAGCTAGGGCTTCTTTCAGCACAGTCGCGATCTGACTTGGATCTGTCACCAAACGGGACGGCATCCCCATACTCTTGGCGACGCCGGCGAAATCAATCGCAGGGTTATCCATATCCATCGCAACGAACTGGTCTGTGCCACGCATAGCTAGCAAACGCTCTTTAATGATGCGGTAGCTACGGTTATTGATAATCACATAGGTGATCGGTAACTTTAAATGTGCGGCTGTCCACAAGGACTGGATGCTGTACATGGCGCTTCCATCACCGATGGTCGCTACCACTTGTCTCTTTGGATGTGCCAGACTCACGCCTACGGCGCCAGCCATCCCAAAACCCAAGCCACCACTTGCTAAGCCGTAATAAGCGTGCGGATCATCCATCGGCAGCATCGCAGAAATCGCCGGTGAAGCCGTGAGTGTTTCATCCACGACGATGACGTCTTTAGGCAACGCATCCACTAACTGGCTAACCAGGTAACGTTGATCGATTGGCTTGGCATTCGCACTCGCTGCAACATCTTGACGCGTCTTTGCGCGTGCCGCAGACCAGTTGCGCGTAGCCAGATCCTTTAAACGCGCCTGTGCTTGTTGCGCCTGCTCTGCAGTGCGCGCAGCGCGCAAAAGCGGCAGCAAGGCTAACAACGTCTCTTTAACATCTGCGCGAACAGCGGTCGCTGTCGAATAGTTCTTACCAAGCTCCCAATCACGTTCGGTGATATGGGTGACCGGCAGCTCTGGCGGCAAAGGCTCAACGGTACTCATCGGCGACATGCGCAGCAGATCTGCCCCCAGACACAAGAGATGGTCATATTGCTCGAGCGTCTGACGCACTTTCTTTTGATTGCGTGTCAGGTCACCCATACAAGTTGGGTGCGAAGAGGGGTAGCGAGAGTTATACGGTACAGATTCTTGATAGACCGCAGCGCCCAGCAATTCGGCAAGCTCACAGGCCTGTGCAAATACATCGGCGTTTGCGATTTCTCTTCCAGCCACAATCACAGGCTTCTTAGCTGCTAACAGTGTTTGTGCGATCTGATTCAGCGCAGCGTCGCTCGGACGCACTGCCGCATCCACGACGGTCGGAAAACCAAACTCAATTTCAGCTTCCTCGTCGAGCACAGAGCCCGGCAAGCTAATAAACACTGGGCCCATGGGCGGAGTTCGCGCAATTTTTGCGGCACGGCGAATAATGCGTGGCAGGTCTTCTAACCGTGTGACCTCAAACGCCCATTTCACCAACGGCGCCGCCATCGGCACCAAGGGCTCATACAGCAACGGCTCTTGCAGACCGTAGCCCACCTCGTACTGGCCCGCGGTAATCAACAAAGGCGAGCCAGAAAACTTGGCACTATAAATAGCACCCATTGCGTGCCCGAGGCCCGGGGCACAGTGCAAATTACAAGCGACCAGCTTATTGGTTGCACGGGCGAAACCGTCTGCCATGCCCACCACAATCGATTCTTGTAAGCCCAGCACATAGGTCAGCTCAGGGAACTGGGGCACCGCTTCCATAATCGCCAGCTCTGTGGTGCCGGGATTGCCAAACATGTGCGTGACGCCCTCATCAAGCAGCAGCTTGATAAAAGCCTGACGCCCTGTCATTTTTTGAACAGCCATTTTTGTCTCCCTAGATTGCTTTTATTGGTTTCTACTTGCGGAACTTAAAGACCAGCAAGTCTTTGCATTTGTGCAGGATCAAGTCCTAATTTTTTAGCGGCATCCAACATATCGGACCACGTGGTGGAATCAACAGGGATGCCATTCGCCATGCGCTTTGCACGCGACTCGCGCTCGGGCTCACCTGCAACACGCACGCCCTCGCCTCCTGGAAGCGGCGGCGAAGCCTTCACCCATTCGATAAATGCCTTCATCTCGTGTTCAAACACGGAGCCATCTGCGAGCTTGGCGGGATCAAAGACAATCGACAGCATGCCATTGACGACACGGCGCTTGCCGTCAGCCGGAGCATGTGTCGTCATGCCACCTGCCAATGCACCACCGAGCAATTCGCAAATCAACGCCAGACCGAATCCTTTGTGGTCACCAAAGGTACACAGCGCCCCTAGTGGTGGCTTCACGGCATAAACTGGATCCGTCGTAGGCTTGCCTTCACTGTCGATCAGATACCCCTCAGGCAATTGCTCGCCTTTGTTGAAGGCGACGCGGGCCTTACCCTGTGCGATGATGCTCGTCGCAAAATCGAGCAAGATAGGGTCTTGCCCAGGTACAGGAATGCCGACGGTAAAGGGGTTTGTGCCAAAGCGCGCATCGCCACCACCAAAAGGGGCGACGATGGGTCTGGAAATCACGTTAACAAAATGAATCGAGATCAGTCCTTGCGCGACGGTCATTTCAGCCCAGGCGCCAATACGACAGAGGTGATGAGAATTGCCCAGCGCCATGATGCAGCTGCCATGCTCTTTCGCACGTGCAATCGCCAACTCCATCGCTTGATGCCCAATCGCCTGGCCAAAACCACACTCACCATCCAGGCCGATCATCGTGCCGCTATCCATCCGCGTTTGAATTTTGGCGTTTGGCTTTAAGCTGCCTTCAAGATAGGCTTCGGTGTAGCGCGGCAACATGCCAACACCGTGCGAGTCGTGCCCAGTCAGGTTCGCTTGAATCAAGTTTTCGGTAACAAGGTCGATTTCGCGTGCATCGCTACCAAAACCAGAAACGAGATAGCGCACTGCGGCACGCAATCGCTCAATCGGAATGATGTGCATGTCTGCCATGACAAGCGCCCTTTTTTTTTATACGTTAAACAAGAAGTTCATGACATCGCCATCTTGCACGATGTATTCCTTACCCTCAGCACGCATCTTGCCTGCTTCTTTGGCGCCTTGCTCGCCCTTGAAGGTGATGAAGTCCTCATAGGCGATCGTTTGTGCTCGAATAAACCCGCGCTCGAAGTCTGTATGAATGACACCCGCGGCCTGCGGCCCCGTCGCACCGATGGGCACGGTCCACGCACGTACTTCTTTGACTCCGGCCGTGAAATACGTTTGTAACCCAAGTAATTTGAAGGCGCCGCGAATCAGACGATTCAAACCAGGCTCTTGCATGCCCATATCAGCTAGGAACACTGACTTGTCCTCGTCAGACAGCTCTGCAATCTCTGATTCAACCGAAGCACAAATCGCGACGACTGGCGCTTTGCGCGCAGCCGCATACTCTGCCAGGCGATCAAGCATCGGATTGTCTTTAAAGCCGTGATCACTGACGTTGCCTACGTACATGGCGGGCTTGGCAGTGATAAAGCATAGCGGTGCAATCAAAGCCATGTCTTCGCCTGACAAACCGAGCGCACGGATCGGCTGCGCATCGTTTAACTGTTTGATCACCACTTCAAGGATTGCGACAACTTTTTGTGCGTCTTTATCGCCCGAGCGTGCAGTTTTTTGATAGCGATGCAAGGCTTTTTCAGCGGTTTGCATATCGGCCAAGGCAAGCTCAGTTTCAATCACTTGAAT
>CAMCWG010000180.1 GCA_945882005.1 Bordetella parapertussis | reverse complement strand
AGCAAACAAGCTTTGTGGGTTTAGCTTAGCAGATACAAATTTCAATACCCTGACAAATGGGGGCGATTTGATGGACTGCAAGAGGAAAGCTTAATTTAGTTTATCAAACTATAACTTAGCTTTTGCGGCCGGCCCGTGGATGTGCTGAGTCGTAAGCGCTTGCGAGATGCTGGAAGTCCAGCCTTGTGTAGAGCTGGGTGGTCGAAATATTGGCGTGGCCAAGCATTTCTTGTACTGCGCGCAGATCCTGCGCGGATTGCAACACATGACTTGCGAAACTGTGACGTAGGACGTGTGGGTGTATGTGAGTGGGTAGACCGGCCAGAAGGGCGAGTCGGGTGAGCTGGGTTTGTACGACGCGCGGACTAATCCGTCGCCCGCGGGCACCGAGAAACAGCGCGGTGGCGTCGGCTTCGGGCGCTTGCGCCAGTGCCAGCGCAGGACGCGCCTCGAGCCATTGCGCCAAACTTGTTCGTGCTTGCGCACCGATGGGGACTGAGCGGCGCTTACCGCCCTTGCCCAGCACATGCACTTCTTGTTCGGCCAGATCAATCCAGCCGGCGGAGGTGTAATCCTTGGCCTGGGTGTATTGCAGATCCAGGCTAACCAGTTCGCTCAAGCGTAGACCGCTTGAATAAAAGAGCTCAAACATCGCGCGATCTCGCAGCCCGACCGGATCTGTCCGCGTGGTGAGTACCGTTGCGTCAAGCAAAGCCTGGGTTTGATCGACAGACAAGGCTTTGGGCAAACTGCGTTTGATCTTTGGCGCACGCACATCGGCTGCTGGGTTCGATGCCATCTTGGCTTGTGGCGCCCACCATTTGAAAAACCCGCGCCAGGCCGCCAGCATGCGAGCAAGACTGCGCGCGCTGTGGCCTTGTGCGTGCAGGCGTCCTAAATAGTGACGGATATTGCCATTGACGACTTGCTCGAACGGTTTGTTGTCATGCAGTCTGACCAGCTGCTGCAGGTCGCGGCGATAGGCTTCGAGCGTGTGGACGGAATACCGGCGGTTCCGTTCAAGATGCGCGAGCCACGCTTCAGCGCTTTCGGGCAGCAGTGGCGCGTCGACTTCAGGCATTACGTTCAAGCGCGGGTGTTGAGAGTTGGGATATCTGAGTCGCCAGAGCCTTCATCGCCGCTTAAGCGTGCGAGTGCCGCACTTGCCAAGATTCCGACCGTTTGTAAAAAGGCACGACCCATATCCGGCGCAAAGCGCTCGGCATCGTCCGAGCTCAGTACCAGCAGGCCAAAGGAGGGGGCGGTCGGTGCTGGGCGCAGCGCCAGGATGGCAAAGGATGCGGGGGGCGTCTTGAGCCAGCTCGCAGCAGCAAGCTTTGTGTCTTTTCCGCAGTATGGGGTGGTCAACGTGTTGGCGTAGTCGCGCACCTCATCGGATACTGCCTCACCGATGCCTTCTTCAGGAATACTCAGGCCCCACAAGCGCATGCCGACCTCTTGTAAATTGAACTGTTCGGTCAGGCCTTGTGCGATTTGCTCCGGCACACGCGCACCAACGGGCTCGGCCAGCATCCGTACGCACCAGCGGTTGAGCTTGTCGGTCGTCAACTCATTTAACGCCGCGTTACGCACGAGCTCCGCGAGGCGGAATTCAAAGTCTTTGAGACGTTCGCGTAAGGTCAAAATCTGACGTTCGCCGAGGGAAATCGCCCTCGCCTGATGGGGATGCGGCACTTCTATCGTTGAAAAGAGCTCGGCGTGCTGCACAAAGAACTCTGGGTGCTCTTGGAGAAAGCGCGCAACGTTCTGTGCGGTCAGCGAATCAGTCATGGCTACCTACTCGTCAAAAAAGTGAACTTAAATACCCGCGGGGATCGAGGCCACCAGGCGGTCAATATCAATACTGCTTGAAAAAACGGTCGTGGTCGGGCCGGTCATGCGTAGCGCGCTGCCGTCCCATTCGATCGTGAGCCAGCCGCCCCGCGCGCGCAAACGCACCGGTGAATCGAGCAGCCCGCGCCGAATCCCGGCCGCAACTGCAGCGCAGGCACCGGTGCCACACGCCAATGTTTCGCCTGCTCCACGTTCGTACACACGCAAGTAGGCAGTGTGCCGATCAACGATTTGCAGAAAACCAGCATTTACGCGGCGCGCAAAGCGTGGGTGGGATTCAATGAGCGGTCCGATTTGTGCAACGGGGGCCTGATCCACGTCGGTGACCACTTGGACCGCGTGCGGATTGGAAATCGCCACGGCTGAAAGCCAAACGACCTGTTCGGTACCGTTGACATGAAGAGGCAAGCCATAGACCGTGTCTTGACCCTCGACGCGCGTGGCGAGCCCAGTCACATCAAAGGGCAGAGCCTCTGGTGTAAAGCGGGTTTGGCCCATATCCACCACGACATCGCCGTTGGGTAGAGCCTCAAGGGTGAGCAGGCCCGTGGCGATTTCGGCGCGTAAGGGATTGCGTGACGAGAGCTTTTGTTCGTGCACGAATTTAACGAAGCAACGTGCGCCATTGCCACAGTGCTCGACTTCACCACCATCTGCATTAAAAATCCGGTAGCGAAAATCGGCTTCTGGATGCAAGGGGGTGTCGACCAGCAGGATTTGATCGCAGCCAATGCCAAATTGCCGGTGAGCGAGCGCCCGAGCGCGCTCCGGGGTCATGTCGATGGACTGACGCACTCCATCGAGCATGACAAAGTCATTGCCCAAGCCGTGCATTTTTGTGAAGTTCCAAATCATGCAAGCATTATCCCCCATTTACTCCATAGGGAGCAGGTCTACGTGCTTGTGACCTGAAGGTGTAAGGGTATAAGCAGACGTAATTACAACAATTGAATAAATTCGCATAAAATACGATTAGTCGCTGAGTTAACCGACAACTTGCGGAGCGACTACGCTGGGTCTAAGCCGACGTGCTGGGCCAGCATAAAAATAATTCCGCTAAAGCGTCGCGCCCATTCCAGCGTCTATCAGCGTCTTTGACAGGTGAAGGTACGGGGTGCAACGCACCTCCTTAACCTACCCCTCTGGTATATCCAGAAAAGGACGTGATCATGGCAAAAACTAGCGATTATCTCTTTACCTCTGAATCGGTCTCTGAAGGCCATCCGGACAAGGTCGCCGACCAAGTCTCCGATGCCATTCTGGACGCGATCTTTACCCAAGACCCCAACGCCCGTGTCGCCGCTGAAACGCTGTGTAACACTGGTCTGGTCGTGCTTGCCGGTGAAATCACCACTTCGGCAAACGTCGACTACATCCAGGTTGCTCGCGACACCATCAAGCGCATCGGCTACGACAACACCGACTACGGTATCGACTACAAAGGCTGCGCAGTGCTGGTGGCCTATGACAAACAGTCCCCTGACATTGCACAGGGTGTTGACCGTTCGTCCGAAGACTATCTGAATCAGGGCGCTGGCGACCAAGGCTTGATGTTTGGTTACGCATGTAACGAAACCCCTGATTTGATGCCTGCACCGATCTGGTACGCACACCGCTTGGTCCAGCGCCAGAGCGAACTGCGTAAAGACGGTCGCCTGCCTTGGCTGCGTCCAGACGCGAAGTCTCAAGTGACTTTCCGTTATGTCGACGGCAAGCCCGTTGAAGTCGACACTGTTGTGTTGTCGACCCAGCACGCCCCTGAGATTTCGCAGACAGCGATTCACGAGGCTGTGATCGAAGACATCATTCGTCCAAGTTTCCCAGCAGGCCTGTTGACTGCAAAAACCAAGTTCCTGATCAACCCAACCGGTCGCTTTGTGATCGGTGGTCCTCAGGGCGATTGCGGTTTGACCGGTCGCAAGATCATGGTGGACACCTACGGTGGCGCATGCCGCCACGGTGGAGGCGCGTTCTCGGGCAAGGATCCTTCAAAGGTTGACCGTTCGGCTGCCTACGCTGCACGTTACGTTGCAAAGAACATCGTCGCTGCCGGCCTGGCCAGCAAGTGCGAAGTTCAGGTGAGCTACGCGATTGGCGTGGCAGAGCCGATCAACATCACGGTCAACACCGATGGCACAGGCGTGGTCTCTGACGAGCAGCTGTCCAAGTTGGTGCGCGAGCATTTTGACTTGCGTCCAAAAGGCATCGTCAACATGCTCAACCTCTTGCGTCCGATCTACAGCAAGACAGCCGCTTACGGTCACTTTGGTCGCAGCGAGCCTGAGTTCAGCTGGGAAGCCACTGACAAGGCAGCCGCGCTCAAGAAGGCCGTTTAATGGCTGACACGAGCACGCCCGACTCGCCTTGTGTCGCGGTGTGCTCGACCCTGTTTGATGACATCTGTCGCGGCTGCGGTCGCACCGTGATGGAAGTCTCAAATTGGGTGTTTATGGACGACGCTGAAAAACAAGCCGTCTGGGTGCGCATCCGTGCGGAAGGCTATCCAAGACGGCCTGATAATACGTAAAAAATAGCGCTTAGAGTGCAGTGCACACCAAGCGCTATTTTTTTAAGCGCTATTTTTACTTCTTGTCGGACAACGTGTCGCCTGCCAGAGTCTCTGTGAGCTTGGCGATTGCAGTGTGGTCCTGACCGGGTCCCAACATCGCGGCGCACGAGGCCCACATTTCACGGCACAGGGCCGAGAAGGGTGTTGGAGTGTTGGTGTCGCGTCCGATGCCGAGCGCGATACTCAAGTCCTTCACCATTAAGTCCAGTCCAAAACCAGCGTTGTATTGACCCGACAGCACAAACTGCTTGAACTTCTTTTGTGTTGAGTTGTTCATTCCGGTTGACGAGTTCAGCACATCGACCATGGCCGCTGGGTCTAGGCCAAAGCGCTTGCCGATCATGAGTGCCTCGACACCGATCAGAAAACCACCGGCTGACACCAGATTATTCAACGCTTTCATGGCGTGTGCAGAGCCAACATCACCCGTACGGGTGATCGAGGTGCCCATACAGGAAAGTGCAGGGCGCACACGTTCAAGAATGGCTTCACTACCACCAAACATGATGGCGAGTTCACCTGTCTTGGCACGTGGCACGCCGCCCGACACCGGAGCGTCAACCATGTGCGCACCCGCGGCGGCGACTTGCTCGGCCAGGGCGCGTGTGATGGTGGGGACGCCCGAGCTCATCTCGACCACGACAGCGTCTTTGCGCAGTCCGGCCAGAACGCCCTCAGGGCCTTCGAGCACAGCCTGAACGATCGCACTGGTTGGCAGAATCGTGATGATGATGTCCGAGGCCGCAGCGAGTTCGCGATTTGACGCGGCAACGGTGCCGCCGAATTCTTTGACGAATTCCTTGGCGCGGTCAGCCGAAGCGTCGACGATTTGCAGCGGGTAGCCAGCCTTGTGTAGCAGGGCGGCCATCGGCCACCCCATGCTGCCTACGCCGACAAAACCGATGGTGGGCTTGGCGCTCATTTCTTGACAGCCTTCTTAGCAGCTGGCTTCTTGGCGACGGCTTTCTTTGCGGTCACTTTTTTAGCAGCAGGCTTTTTGGCGGCCGATTTCTTTGCAGCTTTTGCGGCAGCCTTGGTGTAGGCGCCTTCTTCTTCCAGCACTTGGTTCGCTGCTTTGAAAGCGTCCAGACCTGCGGGGATGCCACAGTAAACCGTTGCGTGGAGCAACACTTCTTTGATCTCTTCAACGGTTACGCCGTTGGCAAGCGCGCCTTTGACGTGCAGCTTGATTTCGGCTGAGCGATTCAGTGCGGTGAGCATCGCGAGGTTAAGCATGCTGCGTGTCTTGCGGCTCAGGCCGTCACGTGTCCAGGCGTAGCCCCAGCACCATTCTGTGGTGATGTGCTGAAACGCCATCGTGAAGTCGTTTGCTTTGGCGATTGAGCCGTCGACATAGTCTGGGCCGAGAACGGCACGGCGTACGGCCAGGCCGTCTTTATAAAGTTTTGCGGTTTCGGATTTTGCAGACATGTGGTGCTCCAGGATGGCGTTGGTTAAATTGAAAATGCTTATTCAAGCGTAAGCGCGAAAGCGTGTGATCTCGATTGTCTGCGCTTGGCCGAACTGGTGTCAAGCGCGTTGTCTGCTAATCTTCTTGACAGCGCCTGCGCACCAAATCCAAAATCAAGCTGCAATGCGAGCACGAACGTGACGACAAGACATAAAACGGAGACAACATGACATTGCCCCAATACGAGATTTTTGCTCTGCGCTACGGCACGATGGCCAAGCGCTCACGTCGTGAAAACTTCATCACGCAGGATCCGCATGATGAACCGATGCCGATGGATTATTTTGTATGGGTTTTACGCAACGCTGAACGCACGATTTTGGTAGATACCGGCTATAGCGCCCGTCAGGCCAAGGAAAGAGG
>CAMCWG010000179.1 GCA_945882005.1 Bordetella parapertussis | reverse complement strand
AGCGCGAGTCACTATTGCAGATCGACACACAAGCTGGCGAACGCCCACCTTGGTTCTGCAGCGGATGTCCGCACAACACCAGTACGCGAGTCCCAGAAGGCAGTCGAGCTCTGGCTGGCATTGGCTGCCACTACATGGTCGTCTGGATGAATCGTGACACGGTCACCTTCACACAGATGGGTGGCGAAGGCGTACCCTGGGTGGGCCAATCGCCTTTCATCAACGAAGACCACGTTTTTGCCAACATAGGTGATGGCACATGGTTCCATAGTGGATCCTTGGCGATCCGTCAGGCGATCGCTGCTGGTGTCAATATCACCTACAAGATCCTGTACAACGATGCCGTTGCGATGACCGGTGGTCAGCAAGTTGGCGAGCGCCCAGAGGGACTGTCGGTTTCACAAATCGTCAAAAGCTCTGTCGCGGAGGGCGCAGCGCGCGTTGTCGTGGTGACGGATGATATTAGTCGTTACGAAGACATAACGCTCGAAGCAAATGTTGAAGTTTTTGATCGCGACGAACTCGACCGCATACAGCGCGAATTACGTGAAGTGCGCGGCACCTCCATCATCGTTTATGACCAAACATGTGCGACCGAGAAACGTCGACGCCGCAAGTCAGGCAAACTAGAAAATCCAAAACGAGTCGTGGTCATCAATGAGCTTGTATGTGAAGGATGTGGTGATTGTTCAAGCAAGAGCAACTGCCTATCGGTTGAGCCGCTTGAAACAGAGTTCGGACGCAAGCGACAGATCAATCACAGCAGCTGCAACAAGGACGAGTCTTGTTTGAATGGATTTTGTCCGAGCTTCGTCGTGTTAGAGAACGCGGTGCCGCGCAAGCGAACACCACAATCAATCGGCTCGAAAAACGATCAATCGCTCTTTAAAGATCTACCAGAACCTAAGCTCCCGAATTGTGCCGCACCCTACCGCATCGTCGTGGCAGGTGTGGGTGGGACTGGCGTCATCACAATTGGGCAGCTCCTTGGCATGGCTGCGCACATAGAAGGCAAAGGAATTATTACGCAAGACTCAGGCGGTCTTGCGCAAAAAGGGGGCGCAACTTGGAGCCATGTTCAGATCGCAGCAAGTGCCGCCACACTGAGTGCGACTAAAGTCGACATTGCGCAAGCACATCTTATCCTTGCCTGCGACGGCATTGTGGCGGCCAGCAACGCGACGTTGACTTACATGCATGCGGGTCAAACCAACGTCGCCCTAAACACACATGCAACGCCAACTGCAGGTTTTGTTCAAAGTGCAGATTGGCAATCACCCAATCATGCATGTACGACTGCAATCGAACAAACAGTTGGAGCAGAACATCTCGCTAGCCTCAATACTAGCGCTCTTGCTCTAGCAAAACTAGGCGACTCAATTTATGCCAATCCAATGTTATTGGGCTTTGCATGGCAAAAGGGATGGATCCCTCTCTCGAGAGAATCTCTACAACAGGCATTAGTGCTCAACAATGTGCAAGTCGAGCGAAATTTACAGGCCTTTGATTGGGGTCGCGTCGCGGCACTTGGTCGTCTCGACAATTCACTATCGCTTCAGGAGACGACAGTTAATTTCGTTCCTCGCAAGCGCCTTGAAGACTTGATTGCGACCCGCGAGACGTTTCTCACACAGTATCAAAATGAAACCTACGCGAAATCGTATACCCATTTTGTTTCGAGAGTTATTGAGACCGAACAACAGCTTGGATCAGGCAGACGCTTATCGACAGCCGTTGCGCGTTATCTCTTTAAGCTGATGGCCTACAAAGACGAGTATGAGGTAGCACGCCTCCATACCGAGACTGCATTTGCGGATAATCTGCGCCAACAATACGAACCTGGCTTTCAAATCGCACACCATCTTGCACCCCCTTTGCTCTCAAAGAAAAACGCCAAAGGTGAGCTGATAAAACGTCGGTTTGGTCCTTGGATCAGACCAGTCTTTCGAGGTGTTACAAAATTAAAGTTCCTGCGCGGAACCGCGTTTGACCTGTTTGGTCGCAGCGACGAGCGGCGCCAGGAGCGAGCTGCCATCGAAGCTTACAAAGAAACGATCCTAGAGTTGCTCAATTCTTTGCGTGAAGACAACATCGATCTGGCAGTGGAGATTGCCTCCCTGCCAGAGAACATTCGCGGGTATGGTCACGTTAAAGCACGCCATGTTGCAAGCGTGCAAGCAAAACAAACCGACTTACTTGCACGCTGGCGTGGGTAGTTCAGCGCAGTCCTACATCGTCTCTGCGAACAGCTCACGGCCAATCAACATGCGTCGGATTTCGCTGGTGCCTGCGCCGATCTCATAGAGCTTTGCGTCACGCCAGAGGCGACCGACTGGATACTCGTTGGTATAGCCATTTCCGCCAAGCAGTTGAATCGACTCGCCTGCCATCCAGGTCGCTTTTTCAGCGCAATACAAAATGACGCCTGCTGCATCTTTACGTACGCTACGCTGGTGTCCGCCACCCTGTGCGTCCAAACGATCGAGTGTACGACCCACCGCATAACAGTAGGCACGGCAAGCAGAATAAGTCGAATACATGTCTGCGAGTTTGCCTTGAATCAGCTGAAACTCTCCGATGGATTGTCCAAACTGCTTACGCTCATGTACATAGGGCAAAACAACATCCAAACAAGCACCCATAATGCCAAGGGGCCCGGCCGCCAACACCGCGCGTTCATAGTCTAAGCCGCTCATGAGTACCTGCACCCCACCATCAAGCGCGCCCAGAATGTTCTGTTCGGGTACAAACACATCCTGAAAAACGAGCTCACCTGTGTGAGAGCCACGCATGCCAAGCTTATCGAGCTTCTGTGCAATAGAGAAACCAGGCATGTCCTTATCGACTAAAAAGGCCGTAATCCCACGGGCACGCTTATCTGGATCAGTTTTCGCATAGACCACCAGCGTCTGCGCATCGGGTCCGTTGGTAATCCACATCTTGTGTCCGTTCAGGCGATAGCCACCGGCAACCGCCGTCGCGCGCAGAGACATATTCACAACGTCTGAGCCAGCGCCGACTTCACTCATTGCCAACGCACCAACATGTTCACCCGAAATCAAAGCCGGCAGAAGTCGCGCGCGTTGCTCGGGCGTGCCGTTACGCGTGATTTGATTGACACAGAGATTGGAATGCGCGCCGTACGATAAACCGACCGATGCGCTGGCGCGTGAAATTTCTTCCATGACAAGCATGTGTGCGAGATAGCCCATCTCTGCGCCACCGTACTCAGCACTGGCCGTGACACCTAAGAGGCCCATCGTACCCATCTTGCGCCACAGATCCATCGGGAACGTATCCGAACGATCGATCTCTGCAGCACGTGGTGCGATCTCATTGCGCGCAAAGTCTCGAACAGCGTCCCGTAACGCCACCAGATCATCGGACAAACCGCAGTCAAGCTCAACGGATATTGTCATCATTAATACCTTAATCGGTTGGGCTATATCGCAAATCTATTTGGCTACACCCATCATGTAGTCTGGCAGCCAAGTAGATATGACGGGTATGTAGGTGATCACCAATAATAGACCGATCATCAAGATAAAAAATGGCATTGTTCCGCGCAGTACCTGGGCCAAAGGAATCTTCGAAATATTGCTAATTACGAACAAATTCAGTCCCACTGGAGGAGACATCAAGGCTAATTCCATGTTGATCACTAACATGACGCCAAAGTGAATCGGATCAATGCCTAAGGGCTCGAGCAGAGGAATCACAATCGGCACAACAATAAGCAAGATTGAGAATACTTCCAAGAACATACCCAGAAATATCAGAAAAATATTAATTGCTAGCAAAAACTGCCAAGGTTTGATGTCTAAGCGCTGCATCAACTCAAGTGTTTTCTGCGCAATACCCGTCTCAGTAATGAGATGACCAAAGGCTAGCGCCGTGGCGATGATGATCATGATCCCCGCTGCATTACGGATCGAGTGCGTCATCATCTTAAGGAAGTCATTGATTTTGACTTCACGATACACAAAGAGTGCCAAGATAATCGCAACCACGGCAGATAACGCTGCCGTTTCGGTGAGTGTGACAAAGCCACCGTACAGCCCTCCCAAGACGATAACTGGGACAAGCAAGGCAGGAATTGCGTACACCGTCTTTTGAATCTTTTCACTGAGTGGGAGGGCCACTCGGTCTACATAACCGTTTTTACGGCTGAAGTAATAGACGTATACACCCATCATCCCAGCGCTGATCAAACCGGGGATGACACCGCCCAAAAACAAACGTGGAATCGAAGCATCGGCTAAGACTCCGTATACAACGAACGCCAGGGATGGGGGGATCAAAATCCCGAGTGTGCCTGCTGAGACAAGAATCCCACTTGCAAAGTGCGGAGCGTACCCAGCCCGCAACATCGCTGGGATCATGATCGTGCCCATAGCAATCGCAGTTGCAACGGATGAACCACACATTGCTGCGAAAATCGCGCAAGTCAGCACAGACACCAACCCCAAGCCGCCATGCATGCGGCCAATCCAAGCCACCGCAGCATTAATCAAGGCCTTTGCGACACCGCCACGCTCCATGAAGGTTGCAGCGATCACAAAATATGGGACAGCTAACAACGTTGGTGAATTTAGTTCATCGATAATCTTTTGGGCGAGTGGCACCAAACTACTTTCAAGACCAAAAACAAGACCTGCCGTGAGCCCCATCGTTAAAAAGATTGGAATCCCAAGCAACAATAGGACTAAAAAAAGAGGAGCCATCAAACTAAGCATGATTGACTCCTGCGCCGAACAATTTACGTTTGAGGCGCACAAGATAGGCAATTGCCATCAACAAGGCACCCGCAGGCAAGGCCGAGAAGTAAATCCACAACGGGACGCGCAAGACGGTTGTAGACACATCACCAAAATCCCAAGCTTGATAAGAAACGACCCCACCAAAGTAGACTAATCCGACGGAGAAGATTAAACCTAACACGTCCGCGAGCAAGGCCACAGCAGCCTGCATCTTTGGTGAAAACATATTCACAAAGAAGTCAGACTTGACATGGCGATCCATCATCGTGAGCGTACCCAGAGACAAGAATACGGCCCAAATCACCATATAGACCTGCACCTCTTCAACAAAATCTAGTGTCAAGGCAGGGGCAACGAGACGCACCACGACGTTGTATGAACAAAATAGCAACGCAAGCGTAGCGAGCCCGCCGACTACCCAAGATTCAAGGGGATGTGATTCAACGACATCATGAGACTCTGCGTCAAGGTCGGCTTGCGCCTTTTGGCGCAGGGTCTCATAGATCTTATTACCCGAAGTTTCAGGTGCGGAGGGGGGGCTGTTGCTATGCATAATTAGAACTTCACGCCCGCTTCTTTCAGATTCTTAAGGGCTTCGGCCACAACATCTTGGTCCATCTTAATGCTCTTGACCAATTCAGGCTGCATTTTCATCAGCAGACGACGGGCGGCTAATAGTTGTTCCTCTGTGGGCACCACTACCTTTAAGCCTGCTTTAACCAGAACTTCTTTTGCTTTTAATTGCGCCGCGGTAGCATTCTTACGCTCTGCAGTGGCTGCGATATCCCAAGCCTCGAGTATGGCCTGTTGCACTTCTTTAGGCTGCTTCTTAAAGAAGTTGGCGCGCATCATAGGCACATACTGATTGAATTGGTTGTAATCCTCAAAGGCAAACTTCATGCCAGAATCCATCAATTTTGAAGAGAAACTACTCTCATACGTGGTGACCAACCCATCCATCACTCCTTGGCTCATAGCCAAAGGCACATCTGGCCATGGCACAAGTAATGCTGTTCCTCCAAGAGTATTGATGCGCTGTGCATTAGCGGTACCGCCTGCATAGCGAATCTTCATACCCTTCATATCGGGATAGTCTTTAATCTCCTTGTTGATGGTGTAAGTGTGTTGCATACCCAAGTCCATCCACTTGCCAAGGATCTTGACACGCATACGCTCTTCAAACTTCTTGTTTAGGAAATCACCGAGCTTCCCGTCCATCACCTTATAGACCACATCGCCCTTCACACCATAAAACATCGGCAAGCTCTGAAGAGCGGCGTTCGGCTCGGCACTGTCAAGTTGCCAGGTACCGGGAACAGCCATTTCAACAGCATCTTGACGCAAGGCTCTTGGCACATCGCGATCACGGAACAACTGGCCGCTTGGATACACCTCGATCGCAAAACGATTCCCAGTTCTCTTTTTCAGCTCTTCAACAAAAATCTCAACGCCTTTGTTGCGTACATGGACAGGGTTCGTATCCAAGGCAATCCGCAACTT
>CAMCWG010000178.1 GCA_945882005.1 Bordetella parapertussis | reverse complement strand
GGCGCCTGTAGTGCTTGTTTTTTGCGGCAACAATCGCCGGATTCGTCAGATCGGTGAGTGGCGTGGTAAGCCCTTTGTGAATGATCACCTCGACCACTTCATGAACGCAGCAGTCGACGCTGGGATTGTGATGGCGCAATTTATTCGCGCTGCTGAAGCGGTTGGTCTTCGTGCAGTGCCTATCAGTGCGATGCGCAATGACTGCTCAGTTACAAGTGAAATTTTAGGGCTGCCGGATGCCGTGTTTCCGGTTGCCGGACTGTGCGTGGGTTATCCCGTCGATACGGGTCGCATCATTCCACGACTCGCACTCGATGTGACTGTACATACCGACACATTTTCTGAAGAAAATTTGCAAGAAAAAATTGATGCCTATGATCAACGGCGGCACGAAGTAATGCCGCTGCGTCGGCAACGCCACCCAGACCTTTACGCCGATGTAGCCTTCAATGGTTGGTCCGAGGACAAGGCGCGACACTATTCAGTCCCAGAGCGTGCAGATTTCGGTGACTTTATACGTAGAAAAAAATTCAGTCTTCGCTTAGGAGCAGTTGTCGTGAAGTCGACTCAGCCACTATCCCCAGAGGCTCAAGAAGCCCAAATGCTCATGCTGGCCGGTCTGGCCGGCCTTGATATCGCGGCGCAAGATTTCCGTGAAGATGTGTTGACCGCAGCGCGTACCGCCCTGAAGGTGCAGCAGTCGTTTGTGGGACCGTCAAACAACACGACCGAACCGTGGCCACCCATGCAGGTGAAGCCATGACGACCGCGTGGTTAAGCGCCGCTCAGCTACGCGATGCGTACGCAAAGAAATCGCTGTCCCCGGTCGAGGTAGTGAAGTCTCAACTCGCGCGAATCGAAAAACTTGACTCTCGCTACAACGCTTTTCTGCAGGTCGATGCGGACAACGCACTGCAGGCGGCTCGACTCGCTGAGCAGGAGATCCATGCAGGGCGCTCTCTGGGCCCCCTTCACGGTGTTCCGGTGGGGGTCAAGGACATTATTGATATTGCAGGCCAGACCACAACTTGTCATTCAAAAGTCATGCAAGGTACTGTTGCGCAGACAGATGCCGACTGTGTGACAGCCTTGCGTCGTAGTGGCGCGGTAATGATGGGAAAACTTGCGCTGCATGAGTTCGCCATCGGTGGACCATCTTTTGACTTGCCTTATCCGCCCGCACGTAATCCTTGGAATACCAATCACCATCCCGGCGGTTCTTCCTCTGGCTCGGGTGCCGCGCTCGCGGCAGGGTTGGTCCCGTTGGCACTCGGTACCGATACTGGCGGCTCAGTGCGTCACCCAGCCGCCGCGTGCGGTATTGTGGGGCTCAAGCCTACCTACGATTTGGTGTCGCGTCGGGGTGTCTTTCCCTTGTCGTTTTCGCTTGACCACGTCGGCCCCATGGCGCGCACTGTCCAAGACACTGCGTTACTTCTAGAGTGTCTGACTGCCAGTGAATCTCGCCCCTACAAACTCGATGTGACGAGACTAAATCAAGGCGTCGCGGGAATGCGCATCGGTGTTGTCCGCCATTTCCATGCTGAGGATGAGTTGGCTGAGCCAGAAATGGCAGCAGCCTTCGACGAGGCATGTCGCGTCTTCGAAGGCCTTGGCGCGCAGCTGATTGATATCCGCTTACCGAGTTTGCAGGACTTCTCGAACCCTCAGAAAGTGATTTTGATGGCAGAGGGTTGGGCCATACACGCAAAGTCCTTGCGCGAGAGGCCGGGTGACTTTGCTCAGATGTCGCGTCGTAAGTTGCTCTGTGGGGCATTCTTATCTGCGGGCGACTATGTTCATGCCATGCAGTGCCGAGAAGCCTTGATTGATAGCGTGGATCGTGTGTTGCAGACTGTGGACGTGTTGCTGGTCGCTAATTCAATGGATCCTGCCTGCGTCATTGATGATGTCCCTGAGGTGGTGCGGACCTACACCCGGCAAGCACGTGTTCCCTTTAACCTAACCGGGCATCCCGCCCTGGCGGTACCAAGTGGATTTTCAAAAGCGGGCTTGCCGCTGTCGGTTCAGGTGGTCGGACGTTGTTTTGATGAAGCGACGATCTTTCGCGTGGGCGCAGCGTACGAAAGTGCGACTGCTTGGCATACCATGCACCCGCCTGGGTGCGTGGACTAACCGAGCTCGGCCCGAACGATCGCAGCGCCTTGGCTCAACGCTTGGAGCTTGCCGAACGCAACATCGCGCGGCAGGTACTTCATGCCGCAGTCGGGTGCTGGGATCAGATTTTTTGCGTCGACATATTTCAAGCCTGCGCGGATTCGGCTGGCGACTTGGTCTGCGGTCTCAATAGAGTGCGTACCTAAGTCGAGCACACCGAGCATAATTTTCTTACCTTCCAAATCGCGTAAAACGCCTAAATCAAGGTTTGGCTGGGCAGCTTCGATTGAAATTTGTTTGGCAATCGTGCCACTCAGGCCTGGTAAAAATGAGTATCCGGTTGGCTTTTGGCCTGTCACAACGGCCGCATAGCCAAAACATAAATGCACCACCGTGGGTACCGTGATGCCCTCAAGGGCCCGATTAATTGCGATGACTGCATAGCGCTGTGCGGCTTCGGGGTTGTTACGTAACCAAGGCTCGTCGAGCTGAATGAAGTCTGCTCCAGCAGCTTGCAGCTCTAGTGCTTCAGCGTTCACCGCTGCGGCAAAGTCCATGACCATCTCTTCGTCGTCACGGTAAAACTCATTCTTGGCCTGCTGGCCCATTGTGAAGGGGCCGGGCAGGGTGATCTTAGCCTTGCGGTCTGTATTCGCTTTCAAAAACAAAAGATCGCGTATCTCTACCGCGTGAGTGCGGCTAATTTTTCCGACTACACGTGGAACAGGCGTTTTTAAGCCATTTTTCGACACAACCATCGCGGGGTTGCGATCATCGATGCCTTCAAGCTCAGTTGCAAAACGATTGGAGTAGCTTTCCCGGCGAATTTCGCCGTCCGTGATGATGTCGATACCAGCACGCTCCATATCGCGGATGGCCAGAATCGTCGCATCGTCTTGCGCTTGTTCTAAAAGCTCTGGGGCAACGCGCCACATTTCATGTACGCGTGTGCGGGGTACGCCTTTTGCTAGCAGGGCGCGGTCGACTAGCCAGTCGGGTTGCGGATAGCTCCCTACGACGGTTGTAGGGAGTAACTGCGGTGCATCTTTGACGCTCATGCTAGTCGATCTTTGCTTCGTAAATTAGTTAACTTTTGCGCCGGAGTCTTTAACAAGTTTGGTCCACTTAACAAGCTCGGTGGCCACAAACGCATTGAAGTCTTTCTGGTTCATTGGTGTGACGATCACGCCAAGGTCCACGAGACGCTTTTGCATTTCAGGATCCTTTAGGAATTGCATCGTCGCCTTTTCAAGCTTGTCTACAACGTCCTGGGGCATTCCCGCAGGACCTGCCAAGCCCCACCATGGGCGAATGTCGTAGCCTTTCACCGTATCACCGATAGGTGGCACTTCAGGCGCAATTGGACTGCGCTGCGAAGTTGCGACGCCCATCGCTTTCAACCGGCCCGACTTGACGTGGGGGTAGATCACAGGGACGTGGTAGAAAGTCATTGAAATCTCGCCTGCGAGCAGATCGGTCATTCCTTGCGTCACTTGCTTATACGGCACGTGCTGGATATCAATACCCGTCATCGTTTTAAGCAGTTCGCCGGCCATGTGTGGCGAAGTACCCGAGCCAGCTGACATATAGGTCAGTTTGCCTGGATTCGCTTTTGCGTAAGCGATCAGCTCTGCCATATTGTTAGCAGGAATTTTAGGATTGATGACCAGCATGTTCGGTGCAGCGACCATCAACGCGATGTGCGTGAAATCTTTGATAGGATCGAAGCCGATCTTGCTGTAAAGCGCTGGGTTTGTTGCGTGTGTTGCGCTGGTCGAGAACGTCAAGGTGTAGCCATCTGGCGCTGAACGTGCGACCGATTCCGCAGAAATATTTCCGCCCGCGCCGGCCTTGTTATCGACCACGATGGACTGACCGAGAATATCGCCAAGCTTTTGGGCATAGAGTCGTGCAATCACGTCTGTGGTGGTGCCTGCCGAGTAGGGCACGACAAATTTAATGGGTTTGTTTGGGTAGGTTTGAGCTTGGGCGTGTGCACCTGTAGAAGCGAAAACGCTGCATAGCCCTATCAGGGCGGTCCCAATGAGACGATTGAGTTGCTTAGTTGGAAAAAGAGTTGGCATACTTGCTCCTTGGTTTGTTGTTTGAGTTCTGTTGCTCTGTCGTTCACCGCATGAGTGTATCGTTTCATTAGGCTCCGCGGGCGTGCGCACGTCTACAGGTCAACCCTATGTTGACATTCCGGATGAATGCATGAGAATTATTTCAGGTCAGGTCAAGACGATGTCGTACTGCTCTTGGGTGTAGCCGGGTGAGACCTCGAGCGAGATCTTTTTTTCGATGAAGTCTCCCAGCATCGCTAGGTGCTGGCTTTCTTCTTCAAGGAATAAATCAATCACGTCCTGCGAGGCAAGGATACGGAATTCCCGTGGATTGAATTGGCGGGCCTCACGCAAGATCTCACGCAAAATCTCGTAGCAAATACTGCGATTCGTGCGCACGTTGCCACGGCTTTGGCAGGTGGGGCAGGGCTCACACATTTGGTGTGCGAGCGAGTCCCGCGTGCGCTTGCGCGTCATCTCCACGAGTCCAAGTTGCGTAAAACCGTTGACCGTCATACGTGTGCGATCGCTTGCCAAGGCTTTATTCAGTTCGGCCAGCACGGCATCGCGATGGGTGGCATCATCCATGTCAATGAAGTCGAGAATGATGATCCCGCCTAGATTGCGCAAACGCAGTTGTCTTGCGATCGCTTGCGCCGCCTCTAGGTTTGTCTTGAAGATCGTGTCGTCAAAATTGCGACCGCCTACAAAGCCGCCTGTGTTGACGTCAACCGTTGTGAGCGCTTCTGTTTGGTCGATGATTAAGTAACCGCCAGATTTCAGATCAACGCGGCGCGAGAGTGCCCGAACAATTTCTTCCTCGATATTCGCGGTGTCGAAAAGAGGGCGCTCGCTGCTGTAATGCGCAATACGTTCCGCCACAGAAGGTGTGTAGATACTCGCCCAGGTTTTTAACTCGCCGCAAACGCTGCGTGAATCCACCAGGATTTGCCCCGTTAGAGGGGACACCATGTCCCGCAGCACCCGCTGTGCCAGAGTGAGATCTTGATGCAAAAGACTTGTGACGGGGAGGGTGCGCGCTGCGTGTTGAACGCTTCCCCATAGTTTTTTCAGGTAAGCAAGGTCTGCCTGCAGTTCTTCGTTACTTGCGCCTTCTGCTTGAGTCCGAACGATGAAGCCGCCTTTCTCTTCGGCCGGGACGAGGGCTTGGACGCGGTCGCGTAGCGCTTGCCTTTCGGCTTCTGAACCAATTTTTTGCGAGATACCAATATGAGGTTCGTGGGGAAGATAAACCAGCATACGTCCCGCGATACTAATTTGGGTCGATAGTCTGGCCCCCTTTGTTCCCAGAGGATCTTTGATGACTTGCACCATCAGGCTTTGGCCTTCAAAGATGAGCTTCTCAATGGGGGTGGGGGTCACACCAAGCCCGCGTTCACTGCGGTTTTCTCTCAGGTCGGCAATATGAATGAACGCTGCACGCTCTAGGCCAATTTCAACGAATGCGCTTTGCATACCAGGCAGAACGCGCACGACTTTACCCAGGTAGATGTTGCCCACTTGCCCGCGCTGAATACTGCGCTCTAGGTGGAGCTCTTGCACGGCGCCGTGGGCGACAAGTGCGACACGGGTCTCAAAAGGGGTGACGTTAATCAGTATGTCTTCGGTCATGCGGATTCTCTGCAAGGTAATGCGTAAATTTCGTGCTATAGTAGCGGGCTTGGCTAGACGAATTGTTGTTCAAAACTTACCTGTTTCTAAGTAATGCTTTCTAAGCAAACATGTTAAGGGCGTTTTAAGTAGTTTTTGCTAAAGTTTCTGCAAAATAAAGCGTTCGTGATTTGACACAGATAAAAATGTCCTTCATAATCTCGCCTCTCTGCTTGTGACAGTTTTCTTACAAGCAAAGCGCAAGACCTTGTTCTTTAAAAATTTGACAACCGATAAGTGTGGGCGCTTGATGCGCGTAGCGCAGGTCACACAGCTGTAACAGGCTGTTGTGATTGCAAACGAAATCAAGTGCTCACTTGAAGTGAAATAGTAAGCCTCTGGGTGTTAAAGCCTAGGGGTGATACGAAGTCACTTCCTTTGAGCAGCGACGTATAACCGGCCCGAGCTTTGGCTTGGGTCATGGAAATACGATTTAT
>CAMCWG010000177.1 GCA_945882005.1 Bordetella parapertussis | reverse complement strand
GTAAGTTGCTCGTCCTAGTGCCATAATTCAATATCCCCCACTGGTTTGTACGGTTTACATATGTCTGGCAACACTCTTGGTACCCTGTTTCGTGTCACCAACTTCGGTGAATCTCATGGCCCGGCGATTGGCTGTGTGGTCGATGGCTGTCCTCCGGGGCTCGCCTTATCCGAAGAGGATATACAGCTCGAGCTAGACCGTCGTCGTCCCGGCACTTCACGGCATGTGACTCAACGACAGGAGACCGATCGCATTGAGATCTTGTCCGGAGTGTTCGAGGGCCACACAACAGGCACCCCAATCGGACTACTCATTCGTAACATGGATGCCCGTAGTAAGGATTACAGCAATATCGCGGAGACCTTCCGTCCCGGACATGCGGATTACGCTTATTTTAAAAAATACGGTGTCCGGGACCCACGCGGTGGCGGGCGTTCCTCTGCGCGCCTCACTGCACCGACGGTCGCGGCGGGCGCGATCGCCAAGAAGTGGCTAAAAGAAAACTTTGGTACCCAGATCCGTGGCTACATGTCAGCCCTAGGACCGATCGAACTGGATTTCGTGAGCTGGGATCATGTTCCCGCCAATCCGTTTTTTGCCGCTGATGCTGCACGGGTTCAGGAGTTAGAAGACTACATGGATGCGCTTCGTAAGGCGGGTGATTCCGTAGGTGCCCGTATTGAAGTGGTAGCTGAAGGGGTGCCTGTGGGTTGGGGTGCGCCGATTTATGATCGACTTGACGCAGATATCGCCCACGCCATGATGGGATTGAATGCGGTGAAGGGCGTTGAGATTGGGGCTGGCTTTCGCAGCGTTGCACAACGCGGCTCGGAGCATGGCGACGAGATGACGCCTTCAGGTTTCCTAACAAATAACGCTGGTGGTGTTCTGGGCGGTATTTCTACAGGTCAACCGGTCACCGTCAGCGTTGCGATTAAGCCTACTTCGAGCATCAGAACCGAGCGCCGGTCCGTCGATAAGGCCGGAAATCCGGTGATGGTTCAAACTCTTGGCCGGCACGATCCTTGCGTGGGGATTCGGGCAACTCCAATTGCTGAGGCCCTTTTGGCGCTCGTGCTTGCCGATCATGCACTTCTCGATCGGGCGCTTTGTGGGTCCGTCTCGCGCAACTAAACGCTCAGGATGAACAGCCAATAGCTGGTTATCCCTATGGCATAATCGACAGCTAAATTATTAACACTCGCAAGTGACTGAACTAGAGACAACGTCATGAAAAAAACACTTTACGACAAACTATGGGATGCCCATGTGGTCCACGAAGAGGCTGATGGCACCACAATCCTGTACATCGACCGCCATTTGTTGCATGAAGTGACCAGCCCCCAGGCTTTTGAAGGGTTGGAGCTGGCCGGGCGTAAATTGTGGCGTTTGAACGCCAACCTTGCCGTTGCAGACCATAACGTACCCACGGTGGATCGCAAAGAAGGCATCACCGATCCCATCTCAAAACTGCAAGTCGATACGTTGGATGCGAACTGCGAAAAGCACAATGTGATCGAGTTTAAGATGAACGACTTGCGTCAGGGTATTGTGCATGTCATCGGACCGGAGCAAGGCGCAACACTCCCTGGCATGACGGTGGTCTGTGGTGACTCACACACGAGCACGCACGGTGCGGTCGCTGCGCTCGCGTTTGGTATTGGGACATCTGAAGTCGAGCACGTCATGGCGACCCAAACTCTGCAAGCCAAGAAGAACAAAAATATGCTGGTGCGTGTCGAAGGTACGTTGCCAGTAGGCTGTACAGCTAAAGACATTATCTTGCACGTCATCGGCGTAATCGGGACGGCCGGCGGCACGGGCCATGCAATCGAGTTTGCGGGCAGTGCTATCCGCGATCTTTCGATTGAAGGTCGTATGACGCTTTGCAATATGTCGATCGAAGCAGGCGCTAGATCTGGCATGGTTGCCGTTGATCAAAAAACGATTGACTACTTTGTAGGTCGCCCCTTCGCTCCAAGCGGTGCGCTCTGGGATACTGCAGTGGCCTATTGGAAGACCCTGCGTTCCGATGATGGCGCGCATTTTGATCGTGTTGTTGATATCGACGCGAAGGAAATCTCACCGCAAGTCACTTGGGGCACCTCTCCAGAAATGGTGTTGCCCGTGACCGGTCGAGTGCCAGATCCTGACCGCGAGAAAGACGAAATCCGTCGTAGCGGAATGGAGCGTGCTCTTGAGTACATGGGCTTGAAGCCGAACACGCCGATCCAAGATATCAAAGTTGATCGTGTATTTATCGGTTCGTGTACCAACTCGCGTATTGAAGACTTACGCGCTGCGGCAGCTGTCGCGCGTGGTAAGCGTGTGGCGAGTAATGTTCGTCAAGCCATGGTTGTCGCAGGCTCCGGTCTGGTCAAAGCACAAGCCGAACGCGAGGGTCTGGATAAAATCTTTATAGAAGCAGGTTTTGAATGGCGTGAGCCGGGATGCTCGATGTGCCTTGCAATGAATGCCGACCGCTTGGAACCGGGCGAACGCTGCGCTTCAACTTCGAATCGCAACTTCGAAGGGCGTCAAGGGCAGGGCGGACGCACACACCTTGTTAGCCCTGCGATGGCCGCTGCAGCTGCCGTAGCCGGCCACTTTGTCGACGTACGTAACTTTCGGTAATCATCATGGACGCATTTACAACACACCAAGGCCTCGTTGCCCCACTCGACCGTGAGAACGTTGATACCGATCTCATCATTCCGAAACAGTTTTTGAAGTCGATCAAGCGAACTGGTTTTGGACCGAACTTATTCGACGAGCTGCGTTACCTCGACCACGGCGAGCCGGGCATGGATAACGCAAAGCGTCCGTTGAACCCAGATTTCATTTTGAATCACTCTCGCTACCAGGGTGCTTCTATTCTGCTGGGTCGTAAGAATTTTGGCTGCGGTTCGAGCCGTGAGCATGCCCCGTGGGCGCTTGCGCAGTATGGTTTTCGCGCAGTGATCGCTCCTTCATTTGCAGACATCTTTTTCAACAACAGCTACAAGACAGGCTTCTTGCCCATCGTTTTGTCAGAGCTCCAGGTCGCACGCCTATTCGACGAGGTCCGCGGTTTCGTCGGCTATAAATTAACCATCGATCTTGAGAAGCAAGTAGTCATTGCTCCGGATGGTCGTGCAATGGAGTTCGACATCACACCGCACCGCAAATACTGTTTGCTCAATGGTTTGGATGAGATCGGTTTAACGCTGCGGAAAGAAGAAAAAATTCGGACCTTCGAGGCAGAACGTCTCGCACGCCATCCTTGGTTAGATGTCGTTCCTATCGTCCGTTAACTTTCTTTTAAACGGGCCGGATTTCCGGCCCAATATTTTTGGATGTACAGATCATGACAAAAAAAATTGCGGTGCTGCCTGGTGATGGCATCGGTTCTGAAATTGTCGAACAAGCCGTCCGCGTTTTGCAGGCCTTGAATTTACCCCTGGAAATTCAGCACGCCCCTGTCGGTGGCACAGCGTATGACTTACATGGACACCCGTTACCACCCGCCACGCTCAAGCTTGCGCAAGAGTCCAACGCGGTGCTGTTTGGTGCAGTAGGCGATTGGAAATATGACAAGTTGCCTCGCGAGCACCGTCCAGAGCAAGCGATTCTCGGTTTGCGGAAGTCCTTAGGTTTGTTCGCTAACCTACGCCCAGCCATCCTGTACCCAGAACTCGCTAACGCGTCGTCATTGAAACCAGAGATCGTCTCAGGTCTAGACATTCTCATTTTGCGCGAATTAACAGGCGACATTTACTTCGGGTCGCCCCGTGGTATTCGCACGGCTCCTGATGGTCCGTTCGCAGGTAGCAAAGAAGGCTTTGACACGATGCGCTATGCCGAGCCAGAGATTCGGCGAATTGCCCACCTCGGATTTCAAGCTGCACAGAAGCGTAATGGCAAGCTCTGCAGCGTCGATAAAGCTAACGTCTTAGAGACCTCGCAGCTTTGGCGCGATACGGTTATTGACGTTGCTCAGGAGTACCCAGATGTTGCGTTGACACACATGTATGTTGATAACGCAGCAATGCAATTGGTGCGCGCACCACGTGAGTTTGATGTGATCGTCACGGGTAATTTGTTTGGTGATATTTTGTCTGATGAGGCTGCAATGCTGACCGGCTCCATCGGAATGCTGCCTTCTGCGTCGATGAACGCTTCAGGCCAAGGCCTGTATGAGCCAAGTCATGGTTCTGCTCCCGACATCGCAGGCAAAGGAATTGCCAATCCGCTTGCAACGATTTTGTCGGCTGCCATGCTGCTACGGTACTCCCTCGATAACGACGCGCAAGCGAAGCGCATTGAGCTCGCAGTGCAGCGCGTCCTGCAACAAGGTCTGCGCACGGCCGACATTTACGAGCCAGGCACGACCAAAGTAGGGACTGCCGCCATGGGCGATGCGGTGCTCAAAGCGCTGTCTTAAGTTTTAATTAGCGATAAAATGCTCAATATCAGCATATTTTTTCTTTTTACAAAGTTCTGAAATGAAACACTCTGTCGGTTTGGTCGGTTGGCGCGGTATGGTTGGTTCAGTCCTCATGAAGCGTATGCGCGATGAGGGCGATTTTGCTCTCATTGACCCAGTGTTTTTTTCCACGAGTAATGCTGGTGGAAAGAGCCCCGCGTGGGCCGGTGAGACGCCTCTTCAGAATGCGTACGATATTGACGCACTGAAGAAACTTGACACAATTTTGACAGCGCAAGGTGGGGATTACACCTCTGAGGTCTACCCGAAATTGCGCGCCGCAGGATGGAAAGGCTACTGGATCGACGCAGCCAGCACTCTCCGTATGAAGGACGATGCGATTATTGTGCTCGATCCAGTCAATCGTTCGGTCATCGATGCTGCGCTCAAGCGTGGTGTCAAGGATTTTATCGGTGGCAATTGCACAGTCAGCTGCATGTTGATGGGGTTGGCCGGGCTATTTAATCAGGGCTTGGTTCAATGGATGACGTCCATGACGTATCAAGCAGCTTCCGGCGGTGGTGCACAGCACATGCGTGAGCTACTCAATCAGTTTGGGCGTATTCATGCCGAGGTGCAAACAGAATTAACTGATCCTGCCTCTGCGATTTTGGATATCGATCGCAAGGTGCTTGGCATCCAACAGTCAGGCCAGTTACCGACTGAGCAATTTGGTATCCCGCTTGCCGGCAATCTGATTCCTTGGATCGACAAAGACCTCGGCAATGGGATGTCACGTGAAGAATGGAAGGGAGAGGCTGAGACGAACAAGATTCTCGGTCGCGGCGAGGGGTTTGGTAGCTCTCCGATTCCAATCGATGGCCTTTGTGTGCGTATTGGCGCAATGCGCTGTCACAGTCAGGCACTTACAATCAAGCTTTCCCGCGATGTACCCATTGATGAAGTAACAGATATCGTTGCTCAAGGCACAGCATGGGCGAAAGTGATTCCGAACACGAAAGAAGACACGCTTAAGGGCTTATCACCTGTTGCAGTGACCGGCACGCTTGATATTCCGGTTGGGCGCATGCGTAAACTCTCTATGGGCAATGATTATTTAGGTGCCTTTACAGTCGGCGACCAATTGCTTTGGGGCGCAGCTGAGCCACTTCGTCGGATGTTGCGTATCACTTTAGGGCAACTATGATTTTTAAGGATATTTCCATGCGTAGTCGACATCATGATGTCTTGGCTCGATGTGTAGTCGTTGCGGCATTGTCGAGCTTGACGTTTTTGTCGGTCGTCGTGCATGGTGTGGCTTGGGCTGCCAAGCCTGGACACGGCAGTGTCATGTCTCCAGCAGGCGCACCCCTGCGTGTTGACATTCCGCTGTACGATCTGACGCCGGCTGACCTGACCTCCTTGAAAGTGAGCATTTCGCAACAGCAAGCATGGACGGCAGCCGGACTGACAAGCCCAGCGCCACTTGAGTCGCTCTCTGTAAGCATAGAACCCGGCTTTACTTCAGGTTCTCGGAGATTAGTTATACGCTCGGCACAAGCCGTGAACCGACCCGTCGTTGATGTGTTGCTGGATGTTGCGCTCGCAACAGGCAGTTTATCCGTTCAGTCGAGTTTTCTTGTGTTGGTGAGTGCATCGCCCACTGGCAGCGTCATCGTTGCGCCAGGTGACACGCTTTCGGGTATTGCACAACGTTATGCTGTGCCGGGCGCAGACTTGTATCAAATGCTATGGGCTTTATATGAAGCGAATCCGGCGGCCTTCATCTCTCAAAATATGAACTTGCTGCGGGCCGGAGCAAGCTTGTCGATTCCCGATGCGCAGACTGTACTCGCAGTTGATGCGAAGTATGCATATGGAATGTTTTTAAAACACGCGGAAGCGTTCAAAAAGGGACGTGGAGTAGGGAGTCGTCCTGCGCAAGCTGCGATCGTTGCACCCGGACCGACACAGTCGGGGACGGCTAAGCCAC
>CAMCWG010000176.1 GCA_945882005.1 Bordetella parapertussis | reverse complement strand
CCGTCGCGGTCAAATGTACCGCCAACAACTCAAGCGCTTGGGTTAATCCACTCTTCTGGTTTGCATGTCGGACTCTCTAAAAAAGTTTTTACTGGAAGACCGTAGTGTTCGTATTGAGTCTGTGGAGCTCACGCAAACGTGGCTCGCTGCGCAGGCACATCACACGTACCCGCTATGTGTCGCTGCACAACTCGGGGAATTAGTCGCTGCAGCGACCTTGCTGTCGGCAACCTTAAAGTTTGATGGCTCGTTACTCTTGCAGTTGCAGGGTGACGGCGCTATCGCACTCATGGTGGTGGAGTGCCGTGCTGACCTCAGCGTGCGTGCCACAGTTAAAATGCGCGAACGTGCCCTACCCACACTGCCAAATTTACAGTCTCTCGTGAATCCGGGTGGCACCGCTAAATTTATCGTTGTACTGGACCCGCCGAAACACACCCCCGGACGTCAGGTATACCAAGGTATCGTTCCGCTGGAGGGAGACACAATCGCCGATGCACTTGAGCAATATATGTTGCGCTCCGAGCAGCTGGAAACACGCATTTGGCTTGCTGCTGACACACAACGCTGCACCGGCTTCTTATTGCAACGCCTGCCAGTGCAGGGAGGTAACCAGCAAGCGGAACTTTTGACAGCAGAAGAATCGTGGGAACGCGCGCAACATCTTGCGCAAACATTAAACCAGACTGAAATGTTAAGTGTCGGTCAGGACACGCTTTTGCATCGCTTGTTCTGGGATGAGCTACTGCATTCCTTTGAGCCACGCGCAATTACATGGCGCTGTTCTTGTTCACATGCGCGCGTTGCAGACATGCTGCGTATGCTCGGCAAACCAGAAGTACAGGATATTTTTCAGGAACAAGATCCAGTCGAGATCGCTTGTGAGTTTTGCGGCAAACCTTACAGTTTCGACGCGCAAGAGGCCCTTGCATTATTCACTGCGGTGCACTAGGCCTGCAGCTCCACAGGCACGCACAACTGATAGCCAACACCCCACACCGCTTTGATCGGAGACTCCGCATCTTGGGGCATGATTGTTGCTATTTTTTTACGCAGACGACTGACGAGACTCTCTAGAGAGCGACGCCCGATATTCGTCACATCTGCACGCTGGCTCAGGATTTCGCAGATGACTTCGCTTTCGAGCAAATGATGTGTCGCTTGCGTCAAAGCCACCAAAAACACCTTTTCACTGTTGGTGAGATACACCTTTTGCTGGGTGCTTGTCGAGCTTAACGAAAGATGCTGAAGTGATAGCATCAGCGACACAGGCGGCATGCTACTCTGCTGCGCTCGCCGATGCTGACTGAGCAGCGCGGCGGTCAGCTCTTCTGGGGCGACTGGCTTAGTCAAATAGATATCCGCACCGGCCTCATAGCCCTTGAGACGCTCTGGCACTGCGGTACGTGCGGTCAACATGATGATGACCATCGACGGGATGTGAAGGCGCATACGTCGCGCAATAGACAACCCATCCTCCCCGGGTAAATTCAGATCTAGTACGAGCGCATCAATGGGCTCAGTTAACAACAGCTGATCAAGCGATACGCCACTGTCCAGAGCGTAAACAACGAAACCTTGCTGCTTTAAATGGTAATGAATCTCTTTGCGCAACAACGGGTCGTCCTCAACCAAGGCGATGCGCAAGAGCAGAGTCAGCGTACCCACAGTTGTGTTAGCGATCATGGTTTTAACATTACTAAAAAGTATACTTTTTCATGTGTACTTCGGGTTGTAATCGTACCGCCCAACACATCACAAATAGATTTTACTAAATATAGACCCAGGCCAGTCCCCGGGGAAGTATGCGCATTCTCACCCCGATAGTACCGAGAAAAAACGCTCTGTGGATCAGGGATACCTGCTACGCCGATAGAATTCTCAACAGTTAAAGTAAAAACGCCACTATCATCCAGATTCGCAATCAAGCGGATAGGTGTCTTCGCTGGTGAATACTTAAGCGCATTATCGAGCAGATTTGCCACTACAACAGCAAACAGATGGGGATCAGTTTTTACGACTAAATCAGACGATGTAAGACGGAGTTGGATTCGCATAGGATCTGTCGAATCGCGCATCGCCTCCCGCAAGAGATCTTCGACATCGAGCTCTTCTGGTCTAAACACTATTTTTTTCTGATCAAGCGAATCAACTTGTACGCAGCGCTCGATCACCGTATTCATACCCTGAATTGCTTGGATCATAGTGCCGATCCGCTCATTCGCGTCGCTCGTCTCAGAGGGCGGCAAGCGCAACAGACTGACCTTAAGCGAGCCCGCCGCCATGCGTATCGCAGCCAGCGGGTTCTTGAGTTCGTGGGTCAGCATATCGACCATCATGCTGCGCTCTTTCACCTGCTGATGCTCGACGACATTGCGCGCTTGCGTTCGGGCTAACTCAGTCGCAATTTTTTGATTACTGAGGCGTCGAACGCGTATTTCACTCGCCACCAAGACTGACATAAAGATTGAAACGATTAGCCCGCCAAAGTTCCCTGGCACAAGCATACGATCAGCTTGCGCCAAACCCAGGGCAGGGATCATGTCAGCCCAAAGCATGAAGATCATGATACCCGCCAAACAAAGCATCACGCCACGATGAACAAAGGGACGAATGCCCGCCTGGTAGAGGGCAACCGCCCAAACCATCGGCCAAAAGACAACGCAAGTGAAGTTAAACGCCAAGGCATAAAGCGACACGGGCTGAACGAACAACCAACAAAGTTGGGCGACAAGCACAACAGAAACGACTCGCACAAGCTGGACGTACCACGCGGGCTTCACTAAATTTTGAAAGAATGCCAAAGACAGCCAGACAGAGAACAGCAGACGGATTACGTACAACAAGTTAAAGAGCAGATTATCAAGCCAGGCAGTCTCGGGAGTGAGGTACTGAGCGTATACGCCCAACACTGATAAGGTTAGTAAAAGTGCGGACACCTGTGTCGCCAAAAAATACGCTGCAAGCGTGCCGCCACCACTAAAAAATAACAGTACCGACAAAACAATCAGCGCCATCAGTACCCCACACTCTAAGCCTGCGCTGAGCGCTTGGTTCGTGTTCTCTTGATTAAGACCGAAGCGATCAAAGAGTTTGGCTGTTAGGTAGTAACCGTTCGTCGTCGCAATACGTAGGTATAGATCCGAGCCTTCTAATTGATCTAGCTGGATAGAAAAACAATACTGACCAAACGGGCAACCCACTTGCTCGGCGGGATACCGGTCGCCTACAACGCGCCTAAGCCATTCACCCTTGTGGCGCTCGTACAAAGCAATCTCGGCAAGGTAGTGCGGGCCAAGCACCAGGACTGCGGAAGCGTCAGAAGTGGCGTCTTTGTCAATGCTTAAGCGCACCCAACGAACCTTGGGTGTCAATGAGCGCTTGAGTACGCCGGTAAACTGCCCAAACTCTTTACCAGTGATTTCATCTACGCCTAGCGTTAGGGTGTCATCAACATAAATTGCGCGCTCGCGAATCAGGTCCGACTGCGCTTGCACACAACAGGCAAGCAAACTCAACGAAATAATCGCGAGCAGTTTCCTGAACAACACGCTTACTGATCCGCTGTACGGGCGAGGTATTCCACTGCGCTGCGCACCCCACGCTCGCCTACATTAATACCGAGGGATTGCATGGCAGCCTCAACACCTGACAAGCAACCGAGAAGCATTGCAGGGTTTAGATCGCCCAGATGGCCGATACGAAACACACGCCCAGCAAAAGGACCAAGGCCTCCTGCGATGAGCACCTGGAATTTGTCGCGTGCTGTTTTACGAATGAGTTCGGGATCAATACCAGGCTTAACAAGAACAGCAGTAACCGATACAGAGCGCGCTTCTGGCACATGACACAAAAACTGCAGATTGCCCGATTCAGACCAAGACGCTACCGCCGCCTGCACTGCACCAGCTAAACGTGCATGACGCGCGTGTACGTTGGCCAACCCTTCTTTAGCAAGCAAACCAAAGGATGCCTGCATTCCGAACAACAAATTCTGTGGCGCAGTGCCACAGAACCGGCTATAAGACGGGCCCTTGCGACGACGTAACCAGTCCCAGTAAAAGCGCGGAGCAGGATTTGCCGCACACACTTCCATTGCGCGTGCATCTGCGGCACAAAAGCCCACACCCGGAGGCACCATCAGACCTTTTTGCGAGGCACCGATGACTGCATTGACCCCCCACTTTTCCATTTCGAACGGCACAGCGCCCAACGAGGCGACCACATCAACGACGAAAAGTGCTGGATGTTTTGTTGCGTCGATTGCCTTACGCAGCGCCAAGACATCGCTTGTCGTGCTGCTCGCCGTATCGGTATGCACAGCAAACACAGCAATAATTTCGTGTTTAGTGTCAGCACGCAGGACCTCTTGCACCGCAGCCGGGTCAATCGGATAGCCTTCTTGATACGGTGTGCGCAGCACCACGGCACCCATCGCTTCGGCCATCAAGGCCCATGAGTCAGAGAAGTGACCCGTACCGGGAATCAGAACTTTTTGTCCGGGTGCCAACAAGTTGACGATCATGGCTTCCCAGACCCCGTGGCCATTTGCCGCGTACATGAAGACCTCGGCAGATGGCGCATTGAGCAACGATTTCAAACCATCTTCGCAGGCGTCAATGCAGGCATCCACGCGAGGATCGCCCATATCAATCGGCTGATTTGTCATCGCATCCATCACAGCTTTCGGTACATTCGAGGGACCAGGCGAATGCAACAAACGGATGCCAGGAATGTAGGGGAAAGCAGCAGTGGGCGAGTTCATTACTTGTCCTTGAAAAAGTTGCGTTATTTTACCCGAGCCCTGAGGGACGAACTTCTGCGTATCGACGTTTTAACGACAAAGGTCAATACTTCTTGGGATGACCATCAAGCACACCCTAACCATCCGAAGTCAGCGTGGCACTGCGCTGATCGAAGCGACCTTGGGTCTCTTAACGGTCCTGTTCTTAGCAGGCCTGTGCATTGAGTTTGCGCAAGCACACCAAACCCGACATTTAATTAGCTTAGCCCTGCAAGAAGCGGCGCGTGTTGCGGCGGTTACGCACGCCAATCCGGCAAAGTGGCGACCTGCACTGACTCAAGGACTGCGCGCCACGTATGCTAGCAAAGCAGCTCAGCACCAGCACGGGCAATTAACCCAACGCGCAGGCTTGGCCCCCTACTCCGTCGATATCCTCGCCCCCGAACGTGCAAGCACGGCGCAAAATAAAGTCTTCCGAGTCAAACCGCGACATTCTGGACACCCGCCAGACGACGTATTGCATTTGAGACTGACCTATTTATACGTGCCGAAACAACCCTGGCTGAGCTCGGCAATACGAACAATGAGCCGACTTGGCAGCAACGCAAAGGCTGGATATCAGCAGGTGCCTGCACGAGCGCGACAGGCGGGGTTCATTCCCCTCGTCGCGGAGTACAAAGTGCTGATGCAAAGCGATCTACCTGAATGACAGTCGCTATTGTTTAACGCGGCGGTGTAGCTGGGCGGTTAGCTGGCACAGCGGTGTTGGCAGCTGGCTGTACGGGCTTAACACCGGCGCGAGGGGCAGGAGCTTTGACTTCCGGTGCTTTAACGCCAGGAGGCAACACCTGAACAAACACCTCGCCCTGCTTGACCATACTAAGCTCGGATCGTGCACGCTCCTCTGCGGCCTCGGTTCCGGTGCGAAGATCTTCGATTTCCGCAGCCAGCGCTTTATTACGACCGACCAGACCGTCATTCACGGTGCGTTGATCCGATACTTTCATCTGCAAATCCCAGACGTCAAACCAGCCGCCCCGACCCATCCACAAGGGATATTGGATCAGACCAGCCAGCAATAACAATCCGACAAACAAAAGACGCATAGCACCTCAGTGTCCTGCCGCAGCCATTGGCTGCGGAAATCCGGTTTTACCGAAGATTGTAGAAGGCGTCGCGCCCAGGGTAGGTTGCAACCTCTGCCAGCTCTTCCTCGATACGTAGCAATTGATTGTACTTAGCCATGCGATCTGAACGTGAGAGCGAACCCGTTTTGATCTGCATTGCATTGGTCGCCACCGCGATATCAGCAATGGTCGAGTCTTCTGTTTCACCAGAACGATGTGAAACGACGGCGGTATAACCAGCACGCTTAGCCATTTCAATCGCTGCGAATGTCTCCGTCAAGGTGCCAATCTGGTTGATCTTGATCAGAATGGAGTTCGCAATGTTTTGATCAATCCCTTGCTTCAAGATCTTGGTATTGGTGACGAATAAGTCGTCACCGACCAGCTGTACCTTACGACCAAGTTGCTCTGTCAGATACTTCCAACCTTCCCAGTCGTTTTCAGCCATGCCGTCTTCGATCGAGATGATTGGGTACTTGTCGCACCAGGTCGCCAACAAACTAGTGAGATCCTTGGATGACAACGAAATCCCACC
>CAMCWG010000175.1 GCA_945882005.1 Bordetella parapertussis | reverse complement strand
CGAGGTCTCTTATAAGTTCGAGGATTATCGTGAGCACCCCTTACCGCAGGCCTCCCTTAAAAAGTGGGCTGCGGCCCTGGGTGGTTGGGAAAAACTGGTCAATCGTGCTTCCATGACCTGGCGTAATTTAGATGACGGGTTAAAGACACCGCAGACTGATGCTCAGTGGCTCAGTCTGATCGCAGATTACCCGGCTCTTATCAGACGTCCGCTCACTGTTTATGCAGACGAGTCTATTTCCGTTGGCTTTAATGAGAAGCGCTTCGCTGAGAAATTAGGAATAAAGTGATGGATGCAAACCTCTTGTCGATGGCCACGGTGCTTGCAAGCGTATGCGCTGCAATCTTTGCTGCGTTGGCTTGGTTGCGCGCTGGACGCACGGGTGAAAGTTCGAAAGAGCCTAAGCTGGATCAGATTCTAAGCGCGCAAGAAAAACTCGAGCGCAGCTTAAGACAGGAGCAAACCGAGGCGCACCGTCAGTTACGTGCTGAGTTAGCCGAGTCCTCTCGCGCTTTGCGCACTGAACTTGCGCAAAGCGATAACGATTTTCGTGCTGCGATGGCACGTGACGCGGCGGCCGGACGTACCGAAAGTGCCGAAGCACTTAATCGGTTCGGGACGGGATTCTCTGAGCAGCTGCAAGCCTTGATCCAAGCCAACGAGCGGCGTATTACGGAGCTGCGCGGTGCGGTAGAAGAGCGCTTAATGGCTTTACAAAAAGATAACTCTGCCAAGCTTGACGAGATGCGACGCACGGTTGATGAGAAGCTTCATGCCACGCTTGAGCAGCGTCTCGGGGAATCCTTCAAGCTTGTTTCTGACCGGCTGGAGGCCGTGCATAAAGGGCTCGGTGAGATGCAGACTCTCGCTGCAGGTGTGGGTGATCTCAAACGTGTGCTGACCAACGTGAAGTCCCGCGGTACCTGGGGAGAGGTGCAGTTGGCTCGATTAATTGAAGACAGCATGACACCCGATCAATATGCTCGTAACGTCAAGACAGTTCCCGGGAGTGATGCACAGGTCGAGTTCGCAGTCCGCTTGCCAGGCCAAGGTCAATTTGATGAGCCCGTATGGCTGCCGATTGATGCAAAGTTTCCGAAAGAGGAGTACGAGCGCTTAATGGATGCGCATGAACTTGCCGATCGGGATGCAATGAAGGCGGCAGGTGGGGCGCTCGCACGTGCGATTGAACTACAAGCCAAAACGATTGTTACCAAGTATGTATCGCCTCCGCACACAACGGATTTTGCGATTATGTTTTTGCCTAGTGAAAGTCTGTACGCCGAGGTGTTGCGACAGCCCGGTCTACTCGACAAACTGCACGACCTGCGAGTGAACGTGGCGGGCCCTGCAAACTTAGCAGCCTTGCTCAACAGTCTGCAAATGGGTTTCCGAACGCTGGCGATTCAGCAACGCTCCTCGGAGGTATGGCAGGTTCTGCGCGCGGTTAAAACAGAGTTTGGTAAGTTTGGTGACACCTTGGCAAACGTTAAGAAGTCTCTTGATACAGCTAGCAACCGTATCGGACAAACCGAATCTCGCACGCGTATGATGTTGCGTAGTTTGAAAAACGTCGAGGCGATGCCAGAGGATCAGGCCAAAGCATTGTTCGCCACAGAGGCCGCGGATAGCGACCCCTATGAGGGTGATGCTGATCCCGAGGCCGGTGACACGCCACCTGATGTTTCCAAAAAATCCTAAAGGACCACCGAATGCTTTCCCAACATGATCTTAAATTGCAGGCTGCTGAGGCGGCGCTCTCGTTGATTGAGCCTATGCTCACGTCTGACGCCGTGATTGGTGTGGGGACAGGATCTACCGCGGATTTATTTATCGATGGGCTAGGGCGGTTCCGTGGACGTTTTCGCGGAGCCGTTGCCAGCTCTGAGCGCAGCGCAAAGCGATTAAGCGATTTAGGTATTGTTGTGCTGGATTTAAACCAGGTTGAGTCGATGCCCGTTTATGTGGATGGGGCTGACGAAATCAACGCTTCTTTGCATATGATCAAAGGTGGGGGCGGGGCACTGACACGTGAAAAAATTGTAGCGTCTGTTGCGCAAAAGTTTGTTTGTATTGCCGATGAGTCAAAGCTTGTACAAACCTTGGGTAAGTTTCCATTGCCCATTGAGGTACTTTCAATTGCACGCGAAGCAGTGGCGCGCGTGGCGTTGTCTCTGGGCGGCAAGCCTGTGCTACGTGAAGGGTTTGTCACCGACAACGGAAACCAGATTCTGGATGTGTCTGGTTTGAGCATCACGGATGCGATTGCTCTTGAAAAACAGCTAAATAATGTACCGGGTGTGTTGACGAACGGGTTGTTTGCGATTCGTCCGGCAGATGTGGCGTTGCTTGCAACGCAGCATGGCATCCGCCGTTTATAGGCGGCTGCCATGCTGGTTATTTAGGCTGAGGGTGGAACGAACCCCTGCGCTTCGACATCGATATCCTCGAACAAATGTTTTTCCATTTGCTCTTTGAGATACTTGCGGGCCCGCGTGTCCGCAAGATTTAACCTGTTTTCGTTGACCAGACGCGTCTGCACGTTAAGCCATTCTTGCCAGGCCTCTTTGGAAATGCTTTGCCAGATTTTGGTACCCATCTCACCTGGGTAGGGGGGATACTCAAGCCCTTCGGCTTCTTTCTTAAGCTTTAAACACTGAATGGTACGGCCCATGGCGGTAGATCCTGTTTGGAACAAAGTGATTGTATTGTAGGGGGTTCATGATCTTTTTGACCAAGAGCCCCCAAGCACTACAGGCGTTTTATAAAAATAAGACTGTTACGTGACCGGTTGTAATGCGCTTGTTTTTCTTTAGGCAAGTCAGCCACGCCGCCTTGAACGAAACCACGCTTGATGAACCAGTGTGACGTGCGTGTAGTGAGAACAAAAAGACGTTTTGCGCCGTGACCTCTGGCCCGCGACTCCATGTGTCGCAACAGGATCTCGCCTTCACCCGTGCCTTGCCATTCAGGATGCACGATCAGACAAGCCATTTCTGCCATCTGATCCTTCGGAAAGTCGTGCAACGTTGCGCAGCCGTAAATCACGCCGTCGTGCTCGAGCACTGTAAAGTTTTCGACGTCGCGTTCAATCACCGCACGACCTCTGGGAACCAGAGTGCCATCCTGCTCCAGGGGTTCAATCAGTTGCAAGATGGCTCCGACATCATCGATCGTTGCAGGTCGCAAGTCATCGAGCGTGTCTTCGACCACCATTGTGCCGACACCGTCATGGGTAAAGATTTCAAGTAATACGACGCCATCCATTGAGAACGGTATCAAGTGCGCTCGTGTGACGCCCCGCTTGACGGCGCGAGAGGCAAATTGAAGATAAAAGGCAGTGTCTGGGTCGATCGAGCCCGAAGCAAGCAGTGCATCAGCGTCGAGCCGTGCGAGTTCCGTGTCAATAGTGCCATCTTCCGCGATGACGCCGGGCGATTCGGTTAGAAAGATGAGCTTCTCTGCACGTAAAGCGGTAGCAACGCTAGTGGCAAGCTCTTCCATCGCCAGGTTGAAGGCTTCACCCGTCGGTGAGAAGCCCAGGGGTGATAGCAAGACGATCGAGCCGCGATCAATCGCTGAGCGCAAGGCCTCGACATCAATCTTGCGAACCTGACCCGTGTGTTTGTAATCTACGCCATCGATAACGCCGGTTGGTCGGGCGGTCACGAAGTTACCTGAAATGACCCGAATCTGCGCGTGCGACATTGGTGTGTTGGGTAGCCCCTGGCTAAAGGCGGCCTCGATGTCGAGGCGAATTTCGCCGGCAGCTTCTTTCGCGCACTCCAACGCATCGGCGTCCATTGGAGCGCGTCCACGGTCGAATTGTTGACTAAAGCCTTTCAGGCGAAGCTGTTCGTTGACTTGAGGGCGCGAGCCGTGCACCAGCACGAGTTTGATGCCCAGTGCTGAAAGTAAAGACAAGTCCTGGACCAACGTATTTAGGACGTTAGCCTGGACGAGCTCACCGCCAAAGGCGACTACAAAGGTTTTTCCACGAAATGCATGCACATAAGGGGCCACCTCTCGGAACCAGCGCACGAACTGTGCGGCAGCGAATTCTGGGGCTTCTTGTGCGGATACGGTCTCTTGTTCTTGGGATTCAGGCATGGTGGCTAGTGTTGTAAACCTCGTGGTCTGTGAGTTTGAGCGATAAATTTTATAATGTCCCGTTCAGCGGATCCGAAAATATGCCCGATTCAAAGCGCTTAGCCGATTCAAGGCCAGAAAGCGTTGTCATTTCCCCACGAGTTGCCCCCCAAATCACCTATCCGGAGGATTTGCCGGTCAGTGGGCGCCGTCAGGAGATCGCCGCTGCGATCGCCGCGCATCAGGTCGTGATCGTCAGCGGAGAAACCGGATCCGGCAAAACGACCCAGTTGCCTAAAATTTGCCTCGAACTCGGGCGTGGGCTCTCCAAAATGATCGGGCACACGCAGCCTCGTCGTTTGGCGGCCAGCTCGGTCGCGCGCCGTATTGCCGATGAACTGCAGTCTCCGCTCGGGGAGTGGGTGGGCTATCAAGTGCGGTTTCAGGACCGCAGCAGCGCTCAGACTGCAATCAAATTGATGACTGATGGGATCTTGCTGGCCGAGTCGCAACGCGATCCGCTGCTGCGCCGCTATGACACGATCATCATTGACGAAGCCCACGAACGCAGTCTGAACATTGACTTCTTGCTGGGCTATCTCAGGCAGCTATTGCCCAAGCGTCGCGATCTAAAACTCATCATTACGTCTGCAACGATTGACGCGACGCGCTTTGCCGCGCATTTTTGCGATGCGCATGGCACGCCGGCGCCCGTCATCGAGGTGTCAGGGCGGCTGTACCCCGTCGATATTCGTTACCGACCGGTCGAGCCGCCTGAATCTGAGACGTCTGGGTCTCCCGGTGGGTCTGCCTCCTCAGAACGCGTGCAAGCCCGCGATGAGGAGCGCGACCTCATGAGCGCGCTGTCTGAGGCGGTCGACGAGTGCGCGCGGGTGGGCTCGGGCGACATTCTCGTATTTATGCCGGGTGAACGTGAGATTCGCGAGGCGGCTGAGACGCTACGCAAACATCATCCCCCAAGCACTCAAATCCTTCCGCTGTACGCACGTCTGTCGCAGGCGGAGCAAGAGGAAATCTTTCGTCCCAGCACCAATGCGCGTAGGGTGGTGCTAGCGACGAACGTGGCCGAGACTTCGCTGACTGTGCCTGGTATTCGCTTTGTGATTGACAGTGGGCTGGCGCGTATCAAACGCTACTCGTGGCGCAATAAGGTTGAGCAGTTACGCGTTGAGCCGATCAGTCAGGCCTCTGCGAATCAGCGAGCAGGGCGTTGCGGTCGCTTGGGGCCCGGTGTGTGTATCCGACTCTACGACGAGCAAAGTTTTAAAGACCGCCCAGCCTTCACAGACCCAGAAATTTTGCGCTCCTCGCTGGCCAGTGTGATCCTGCGCATGAAGGCCTTGAAGCTGAACAATATCGAGGCGTTTCCGTTTGTAGATCCACCAAGTGGCCGAGCGATTGCCGATGGGTATCATTTGTTGCAAGAGTTGGGCGCAATGGATCCAGATGCCGAGCGCCCAGAGGCCTTAACACCGACAGGTCAAGCCCTAGCGAAGCTTCCCGTTGATCCTCGGATCGGCCGCATGATTCTTGCGGCCTGTGATCAACATTGTCTGACAGAGATGCTGATCATTGCCTCGGCGCTGTCGGTGCAAGATCCACGTGATCGGCCCATGCAAGCGCGCGAAGCGGCAGAGAACGCGCACTCAAAATTTTCGGATGACAAGTCGGAGTTTGTTTCCTACATCAAGCTTTGGCGCTGGTATCACGAGCAGGTTGCGCATAAAGACTCGCAACGTAAGCTTGTGGCGCAACTGCGCCAGCAGTTTCTTTCCCCGCTACGTTTGCGCGAATGGCACGATATCCACAGTCAGCTGATGGCACTGGTCGGTGAGCAAGGATGGCGTTTGAATAAAACCGAGGCAACACACGAACAGTTGCACCTTGCCTTGATGTCAGGCCTCTTAGGCAATTTGGGTTTGAAGTCTGAAGAGTCAGGCCATTATCAAGGCGCACGCGATATTCGGTTTTGGATTCATCCCGGCTCAAAGCTACTTAAAAAAGCTGGCAAGTGGGTCATGGCGGCTGAACTTGTTGATACGTCTAAGTTGTATGCCCGTTGCATTGCAAAGATCGAACCTGTTTGGGTGGAGCGGGTAGCCGGGCATTTGATTAAGCGCTCCTACACGGATCCGCGTTGGGAGCGCAGGCTTGGACAAGTGGTTGCGAACGAAAAGGGTTCGCTATACGGGTTACCGGTGTACTCAGGTCGGCGGATTCACTATGGTCCGCTAGATCCCGAACGTGCTCGGGAAATCTTCATTCTGCAGGCGCTCGTTCCAGGTGAGCTAGAAAGCAATTTGCCGTTTATTGCCCAGAATCGAAAACTAATTGCGCAGATTGAAAAGTTGGAGCACCAGACCAGGCGTCCGGATATTCTGGTGG
>CAMCWG010000174.1 GCA_945882005.1 Bordetella parapertussis | reverse complement strand
ACCAGCGCCTGCCCGACGTCCTTTGAGGAATTCGGTCATGCCGCTGTCAAAGATGCGTGCCAAGGCGCCTTGCTCTGCACGGCGGGTAGAAATGGACTGGTGCAGCAAGGCTAAATCGCCGCCCGACCAGAAGTCGTCTTCAAAGCGACGCGTTTGTATTAATGCCTTTTTGATGGTGGAGCGCTTGGCAAAAATAAATGTCCACGAGGCGATCGAGATGACAATGAGCATCAACATGATGAACTGAACGGGAATACTGGCGTTCAGCACCAGTGAGAGCATTGACATATCTGAAGGTGTTGGCATCACTTAGTCCCGAGTAATTGCAGCAAATTTTGTGTGAATCGATTCCGGAATCGCAGCGACTCGCATGTTAACTGTTTCTACACAGCAAACTTGGATGTTCCCCTGAGTCAAGAGTTCCCCTTGTCTACGAATCGATTGCCTGAAGTGTAACGAAGCACGGCCGAGTCGTGTCACTTCGCTTTCAATTTGTAGCAAATCGTCGAGCTTGGCCGGTAAAAGATACTTGATGTCAAGCTTGGCGACCATAAACATCCGCTGTGCAGTGTGTGCCAGCTCAAACTGATTCACTCCCAGGGCGCGTAGCCATTCCGTGCGGCCGCGTTCCATAAACTTGAGGTAGTTGGCGTAAAACACGACGCCACCCATATCGGTGTCTTCGTAGTACACCCGTACATCAAAACTGTGTTGCATCAATAGGTCTCAAGTAATGCAAGCGTTTGAACACAGCTGTCCGACAGCGGGATACGGGCGGCCTCGGTTTGCTTACGGCCAAGTAGCTCGATCACGCCGTCGTTGAGCCCACGCTCGCCAACAGTGATGCGCACGGGCGGGCCAATCAGCTCCCACTCCGCAAACATAATGCCTGGGCGTAGGTCTCGATCATCCAGGATGACGTCCACACCCTTGGCCTTAAGTTCGGCATAAAGCGCCTCCGCGGCGTCACGTACCGCCTGACTTTTACCCCAGCCCACCGCACAGATTGCAACTTCAAAGGGAGCGATTGCACGCGGCCACACGATCCCTTTTGCATCGTGGTTTTGTTCGATGGCAGCGCCAACAATACGGGTGACACCGATGCCATAGCAACCCATTTCCATGAGTGCTGGCTTGCCACTTTCGTCGAGGAAGGTGGCTTTCAAGGCTTCTGAATATTTCGTACCTAGGTAAAAAACATGGCCGACTTCGATACCACGTTGAATCGCGAGAGTGCCTTTGCCGTCGGGGGCCTGGTCACCTTCCACCACGTTACGCAGATCCGTGATGAGGTCTGGTTCAGGTAGATCACGCGTCCAATTGACCCCAGTGAGGTGGAAGTCCTCTTGGTTGGCTCCACAAATAAAATCGTGCATGTTTGCAACGGTTAAGTCGGCGATCACTTTGACCGGCTTGGCCATTTTTACTGGACCGAGGTAGCCTGGCTTGCAGCTGAAGTGCTCAACAATCTCCCCTTCGGTCGCAAAGCGAAAGCCTTTAGTCAAGCCGGGAACTTTGCCCGCTTTGATTTCATTGAGCTCGTGGTCGCCGCGCAGCAGCAGGAGCCAGACTTGGGCAGGGCCTTTTTCTGGATCGGTTGCCAGCACGATGGATTTCACCGTCTGGGCGAGCGCAACGCCCAGTAGTTCGGCGACCGCCTCGCATTTAGCGGCGCCTGGCGTGGGCGTTAGGGTCAGGGGGGCAGAGGCTGCTTGACGCTGAGCTATCAGGCACGGCGCTGGCGCCAGTTCAATATTGGCGGCGTAATTTGAAGCGGGGTCATACACAATCAGATCTTCGCCAATATCGGCAATCACTTGAAACTCATGGCTTTGCGACCCGCCGATCGAGCCCGTGTCGGCCGAGACCGCTCTGAAGGTCAAGCCCAAGCGCGAGAAGATCTTCATGTACGCGTCGAACATGATTTGATAACTTTTTTGTGCACTGGCAACATCCCGGTCGAAGGAGTAAGCGTCCTTCATCGTAAATTCGCGGCCGCGCATCACACCGAAGCGGGGGCGTCGCTCATCGCGGAATTTTGTTTGAATGTGATAGAAGTTGACTGGAAGTTGGCGCCAGCTCTGGATCTCGTTGCGGGCGATGTCGGTGATCACCTCTTCAGAGGTTGGCTGCAAGACGAAGTCGCGGCCATGACGATCTTTCATGCGTAAGAGCTCGGGCCCGTATTGTTCCCAGCGTCCTGATTCCATCCACAGCTCAGCTGGCTGCACCACGGGCATCAGTAACTCAAGGGCGCCAGCCGCATCCATCTCCTGGCGGATGATATGTTCGACTTTGCGAATCACTCTCAAGCCGAGCGGCATGTAGTTGTAGATCCCGCCTGCGAGCTTGCGGATCATGCCCGAGCGCATCATCAGCCGATGGCTTGTGATCTCTGCATCGTTTGGGGCTTCTTTGAGGGTGGTGATATGAAAGGCTGAGGCGCGCATGGAGGACCGATAAATTTTATTGGGGCAAAATTGCCGACAGGTACGTATAATCAAATGCAATTGTATTGAATTCGTTGGGAGTGGCCATGCTTGATCGCGAAGGCTACCGTCCTAATGTTGGAATCATCCTCGTTAATCAAAAAAACGAGGTCTTCTGGGGTAAGCGCATTCGGGAACATGCTTGGCAGTTCCCCCAGGGTGGCATCAAGCAGGGCGAGAGCCCAATGCAGGCCATGTTTCGCGAACTTCACGAGGAGGTCGGTTTAAAGCCTGACCATGTCCGGATTTTGGGACGCACACGTGAGTGGTTGCGCTATGACGTGCCGGATACCTTTATCCGACGCGAGTCGCGAGGGCATTATCGAGGGCAAAAACAGATTTGGTTTTTGCTGCGTATGCTTGGGCGCGACCATGATGTGCAATTGCGTGCAACCCCCCATCCTGAGTTCGACGCTTGGCGTTGGAGCCACTACTGGGTCCCACTACACGATGTCATAGAATTTAAACGAGACGTCTACACACTTGCACTCAATGAACTGGCCACGTTAATTTTCAAACGAGGGCAAGACGTACGTCCGGGCTCGGAGGTTGAGGGGATAGCCATAGAAACAAAAACGGCGCTTTGAGGCGCCGTTTTTTTTCGATAATCAACCGCCTGGCTTACCGGAGTCGCTTCAGCAAGCTGGAAGTATCCCAGCGATTACCGCCCATCTTTTGAACGTCTGCGTAAAACTGATCCACTAAGGCGGTCACAGGGAGGCGCGCGCCATTACGACGGGCCTCGTCCATTGCCAAGTTAAGATCCTTGCGCATCCAGTCGACCGCGAAACCAAAATCGAACTTATCGTCCACCATGGTGCTGCCGCGGTTTTCCATCTGCCAGCTCTGGGCCGCCCCTTTGCTGATGACGTCCAGGACTTGTTTCATATCCAAACCGGCAGCTTCGCCAAAGGCGACACCCTCAGCTAGCCCTTGCACTACGCCTGCGATACAGATCTGGTTCACCATTTTGGCGAGCTGACCTGCACCCACTGGACCCACGAGTGTGACAGCCCGCGCCATCGTCGCGATGACATCGCGCACTGCAGCGAACTCTGCCGCATCACCGCCACACATGACAGTCAACATACCGTTGACCGCGCCAGCCTGGCCACCAGAAACCGGGGCATCAATGAAGCGCACCGATTTCTGTTTGGCGATAGCATGCAATTCGCGCGCCACAGACGCAGAAGCCGTAGTGTGGTCAACGTAAGTCGCATCCGCCTGCATACCGGCAAATGCACCGTTGTCACCCAATACGACGCTGCGTAAATCATCATCATTACCAACGCACGAAAATACAATCTCAGCGCCTGAGGCAGCTTCGCGTGGTGTCGCGCAAGCACGACCACCAAACTCAGCGACCCAGGCCTGGGCTTTCTGTGCGTTCCGGTTGTAGACCGTGACGTGGTGTCCTGCCGTGGCAAGGTGGCCGGCCATCGGCAGTCCCATCACCCCTAAGCCCAAAAAGGCGACCTTACGGGGGGATGAGGGTTCGTACGTTTTACTGTTGATGCTAGGCATGGATCACTCTTCTACGAAGGCTTCTTCGCGCTTGGCTTTGATCGACGGCAGAGCCACGATCACGATCAACAAGGCGGCAACACCTAATAGCGAGGCAGATAGTGGACGCTCCAGGAAGGTCATGAAGTTGCCGCGTGACAAAAGCAGAGCACGGCGGAAATTTTCTTCCATCAGTGGGCCGAGAACCAAGCCAAGTAGCAGCGGCGCACCTTCGCACTTAATTTTGGACCAGAAGTAACCAATGATGCCAAAGATCACCGTCACGATAATGTCGAACGTGTTGTAGTTCAGCGAATACACACCAATCGTACAAAACACCAAGATAGCCGGGAACAAGATGCGGTAAGGCACTTTCAAGAGCTTCACCCAAATCCCGATCAGGGGTAGGTTCAGCACGATAAGCATCAAGTTACCAATCCACATCGAGGCGATCAGACCCCAGAAAAGCTGTGGGTGGCTTGTCATCACCTGAGGGCCAGGCTGAATGTTGTGGATCGTCATTGCGCCAACCATCAACGCCATCACGGCGTTACTAGGAATACCTAGTGTCAGCAGCGGGATGAACGATGTCTGTGCGCCAGCGTTGTTCGCAGCTTCAGGTCCAGCCAAACCGGCAGGGTGGCCTTTACCAAAACGCTCAGGGTTCTTCGAGAGCTTCTTTTCTACCGTGTATGAAGCAAATGATGACAGCACAGCGCCACCGCCAGGCAGAATGCCAAGCATGGAGCCGATTGCTGTACCACGCACAACTGCAGGCCAGGACTCTTGGAACTCTTGCTTGTTTGGATAGAGCGAGCCGATCTTGGCATCGAGCTCAACCCGATTCTCTTTGAGTTCCAGGTTGGTCATAATTTCGGCAAAACCGAAGACGCCCATCGCGACGATTGCAAAGCCCACGCCGTCTTGAAGCTCAGGGATGCCGAAGTCGTAGCGGGCAACGCCTGAGTTGACGTCTGTACCGACCATGCCCAACAGTAGACCCAACAGAATCATACAAATTGCTTTGAGCAGTGAGCCCGAAGCGAGCACCACAGCGCCAACCAAGCCCAAAACCATCAGGGAGAAGTACTCGGCAGGGCCAAATTTGAACGCCAGCTCTGCGAGCGGGGGTGCAAAGGCAGCGATCAGCATTGTTGCAACAGATCCGGCAAAGAAGGAGCCCAAACCAGCGATTGCAAGTGCTGCACCGGCCCGACCGTTCTTGGCCATCGCGTGACCATCAAGCACGGTTACAACCGAGGAGGTTTCCCCGGGTAGGTTCACCAGAATGGCTGTCGTTGAACCGCCGTACTGCGTGCCGTAGTAAATACCAGCCAACATGATCAGACCAGCGATCGGTGGCAGCACATAAGTAATGGGCAACAGCATCGCGATGGTAGGGACCGGGCCGAGACCAGGCAGAACGCCCACCAGCGTGCCGAGCAAACAGCCGACTAGTGCGTATGTCAGGTTTTCAGGTGTGAACGCCACACCGAAACCAATCATTAAGTTGTTAATTAAGTCCATGAACAGGTGCTCCTTAGTTCATACCGAGAAAGGCGGGCCAAATGGGGAATACCAGCTTGAGGCCTTTCACAAAGGCAGCCCAGCACATCACGGTCAAACACACGGCGTTGATGATGGTGGTCTTCCAGTTGTGGTCGTGGCCTGCGGTACTGCTAATCAGCACCACGGCCATGATTGACAGCAACAGTCCTAGTGGGCGGAGCATCACAGCAAAGGCCAGGACGGAGACGCAGATGATGGCGAGAATTTTGAAATCAAATTTGGCGATTTCAGTTTTCTCAGCCTTTTTGCGCACCGAATTGAGCAAAACAATCCCGCCCAAGGCAGCCATAATGATGCCTAGCCAAAACGGGAAATAACCGGGCCCCATTCGGGCGGCTGTGCCCATTGAGTAACTGGTCGCTTGCCAGGCGAATGCTAGACCGAGGACAATGAACATCACCCCTGACCAGAAATCCTGTTTATTTCTAAGCTGCATGGTAAGTAGCTCCTTGACTGCGCTGCTAATAATTATTTTGTTGAAACGATGGGCGCGCGTGACGCACATTAAACCCACTAGCTTTGCGATGAATTTTTATGCGCTTGGCTAGTACGGAGTGCATGGTAATGGAGTGCACACGCAAAGCAAACCCAAAAAGACGGTTTCTTCGATGGGGTTTTCCCTAGAAGACACACTTAAATTGCCCCCTTGTCGGGAAAAAGCGTCAGATTTGTGCGTATCGCCTGACTCACGTCAAAGTGACTTGTTTTTTTTACATCGCTAGCATAGTTTTCTGAACGCTAGCTTACATTTTTAAGTCGATTTGTAAGATTCCGATTTTGAGATTGGCAAATTTGCTTTACGATAGCAACATGCTTGACGACCTCGATCACTTATCCACGCGCTTAGCGAAGCTTGTTGCTCTCACGCAGCAGCTAGCGGCCGACCAAAAATCCCTCCAGTCCCAGCTGACGCAGGTAGAGTCTGAGCGTGACGCCTTAAAGGCGAAGCTCG
>CAMCWG010000173.1 GCA_945882005.1 Bordetella parapertussis | reverse complement strand
TCAAGAAATTTAATCGGCTCGGCGAGTAAGACATCGAGCCTCGCGTCATTAAGCATAGTCAGCGCAGCACCCAAACGGCGCTTGTACGTCCAACGCGGTCTGCGCGATCCAGAAACGTGTCCGACCTGACTAGATTGCAAACGCAACTGACGGCTGTGGAACGCGCCTCCAAGAGGCGCAAGCACGCTCTTGGAACCGTACCAACTCAGTTCCAGCACAGTTGCCTCTTCGCCTGCCAAGCCGAGTGCGGTGGCTAAGCCAGCTTGCGTTGCACTGCAGTGAAATACAAGGTCACAATCTGTTGGAGCATCACCAGGCTGTGCAAAGCTGACACCCAAGGCCTTTGCTGTGACGCAGCGCTCTGGATTAATGTCTACCAAGGTAACGCTAGCCCCCGGGAGATGACCACACAAAAAGGCAATCAGACACCCCACCACACCACCACCCACAATCACAATACGATCGCCCGGCCCAACCTTTGCGTCCCAAACCGCATTCAAGGCGGTTTCCATGTTCGCCGCTAATACGGCCCGCATTGGCGGAACCCCTTCGGGAATGAGCGAGACGGAATCGGCTGGAGCATTAAAAATATCTTGGTGTGGCGTGAGGCTAAACACCCATCTGCCGATTAGGCCTGGGGAACCCGTCTGAACTTGACCGACGTTCGCGTAGCCATACTTCACTGGGAAGGGAAAGGCGCCCCCCATGAAAGGTGCCCGCATACGCTCATACTCTGCCTCAGGTACCTCACCTCGAAACACAAGAGATTCGGTTCCGCGACTCAGAGCACTAAATACAGACCGCACCTGTACCTGATCAGATCCGCACGGTGACAACAACTCCTTCTGCAGCGCCACGGCGCCAGGAGCAACATACCAAAGGGCCATCGCGTCTAGCGAGGTAGATAAATTCGTTTGCGGGGATGCCACGAGGCCTTCCTGGGGTTTTATCAATGAGCGGCAGGTATGTGCCCTATACTCCACAAGCATGCACCGACAGTATAAGTGAGCGCTCGTCGTTCGTTTGGAAATTTTGTGAACAACCCCACAGTACCTGCAATTCAACTGCGCCGAATTCTGTTCGCGACGCTTGCCATAAGTACGTTCGTTTTCTTAGTGTGGCTCATGCACCGCGCACTCGGGCCCGCAGTTCCTCTGCCGGTACACGTCGCCATACTCATCCTGTTTGCCTTAACGCTGCCCTGGATGGTGATCGGTTTCTGGAATGCAACGATTGGTTTTATTATCTGCCGCTTCGTTCGGGAGCCCTTAGCGTTAGTCGTGCCCGACGCCTTGCATGCAAACAGCTCAGCGCCAATCACTCTATCGACCGCACTGTTGCTTTGTATCCGCAATGAAACACCCGAGCGACTCGAGCGTAACATCGAGGTCATGTTGGCTGGTTTGAAGGGATCAGAGATCGCCCCACACATTCATTTGTATGTATTGAGCGACACGGACAACCAGCAGATAGGCCAGCAAGAGCAAGCCTGTTTCGACGCGATGCAATCCCGCTGGAAGCAGAGCATTGCCATCACCTACCGTAGACGCAGCGACAACAAGGGCTACAAAGCTGGCAATATTGCTGACTTTTGCGAGCGCTGGGGCGGCCAGCACGAGATCGCTATCACGCTTGATGCAGATAGTTTTATGACGGGTAAAGCGATCATGCGCTTGATCCGAATCATGCAAGCCACGCCAAAGCTCGGGATTCTCCAGGGGTTGGTCGTCGGACTCCCCTCAACCAGCGGCTTCACGCGACTGTTTCAGTACGGGATGCGACTCGGTATGCGCTCATACACTATGGGCTCAGCCTGGTGGCAATCCGATTGTGGGCCCTACTGGGGACACAATGCCGCGATTCGTCTCGCCCCGTTTATTGCGCATTGCGAGCTACCGTCTCTGCCTGGTCCAAACGGTACAACCCGCCATATTTTGAGCCACGATCAAATCGAAGCGGTGCTGATGCGTAAGGCCGGCTTTGATGTGAGAGTCATCCCGCAAGAAGATGAAAGCTGGGAAGAAAACCCACCCACACTCGTCGAATACGTTCGTCGTGATCTGCGTTGGTGTGAAGGCAATCTGCAGTATGTTCACTTGCTTCGTTTGCCAGGCCTACTCTTTATGAGTCGCTATCAACTGTGCGTTGCAATCTTTATGTTTTTAGGGTCTCCTGCCTGGATCGCATTACTCGCACTCGGTATTGTTAGTGCCTGTTTCAGCCCTGACCCCAGCCAAATCATGCGAGGTTCCTACGGCGTTATCTTGATGATTGCAACCTTAACCATGTGGTACCTCCCCAAAATTGCAGGTGCAGCAGATGTAATCTCGCGCTCAAGTGAACGCAAGCGTTTTGGTGGTGGCTGGCGCTTTGCAACCGGCTTCACCTTAGAGATGGTTTTTTCCATTTTGATGACCCCCATCACCTGGCTGAACCATACGATGTTTATGACAGGTCTGGCCTTCGGTAAAAAGGCCGGCTGGGGTGCCCAGGCGCGCGATGACCACTCTATCCCGTTGAGTACTGCAATCAAACAATTTTGGCCGCACACTGTTTTAGGGCTTGCAGGGGTATTCGGATTACTGATGTCACACCCGCATCTCTTGCCCTATTCTTTTTTCGCTCTCGGCGGCCTTGCCCTGTCTGTTCCGATTGCCGTCTTAACTTCGCTACCGTACTTTGGAGCCACACTCATCCGACATAGGCTGTTGAGCCTCCCTGAAGAAATCGATCCACCCGAAGCGCTCAAGTCCTTGCACCTACGGGCCCTCACATGACGCTCGTTGCGCTCTACGGTCGCGTCTTGCGCCAGCTCGGACCAGACCAGCGCACAGGCTGGGGCTTGGCCGTGACCAACGTCTGCTTGGCGATCGCCTTGTTTGCAGAACCTATTTTGTTCGGGCGCGTCATTGACACTCTTTCAAAAAGCACAACCGAGTCGACAGGCCAGCTTTGGGATCGCGTCGTACCGCTTTTATTAGCCTGGGGAGGATTTGGACTTTTCACAATTGCTGCAGGCGCATCGATTGCGCTACTTGCAGACCGACTTGCACACCGTCGCAGACATGCTGTACTCGCCGATTACTTCGAACATGTTTTGCTACTTCCCCTTTCACAACACTCGCGTACACATTCTGGTCGTGCAATGAAAGTGATGGTGCAGGGCACAGACACCCTATGGTGGTTATGGCTTAGCTTTTTTCGGGATAACTTAGCTGCCTTAGTCTCCCTGATTGTTTTAATACCGGTCGCCCTCTACATCAACTGGCGCCTTGCCTGGGTCTTAATCGTTCTATGTGTGATTTTCGCGTTATTAACGCACTTCATCCTAAATCGCACACAAGCTCTACAAGGGCAAGTTGAATCACACCACTCTGATCTAGCAGAGCGTGCCTCCGATACATTGGGCAACGTGGCCCTCGTACAAAGCTTTGCGCGCGTCAAGTATGAAGTCGAAAGCCTCAGAGGGATTAGCCGACGGGTACTGAACGCTCAACTCCCCGTGCTGTCTTGGTGGGCAGTCATGACGGTGCTGACTCGTTCGGCCACGACGCTCACCATTTTATGTATTGTCGTACTCGGGGCGTGGCTCTTCACGCTAGATCTCATCAGCGTTGGTGAAATCGTTACATTTATTGCCTTTGCCAGCTTAATCATCGGTAAGCTTGAGCAGGTCGTATCTTTCATTAACAAACTTGCGATGGATGCTCCCAAGCTCCGAGATTTTTTTGAAGTATTGGATACACATCCCCTCATTCGCGATTCGGCAGACGCCATCGACCCGGGTCGCCTCATCGGTAAGATCGCCTTTAAAGATGTGTCGTTCTCGTACGATGGCAAACGCGTCGCTATCGACAACTTGAATTTCACCATACAACCCGGACAAACAATTGCCCTAGTGGGCGCCTCGGGTGCCGGTAAAACAACGGCTCTCAGCCTTTTGTATCGAGCTTTCGATCCGCAGACGGGCCTGATCACCGTTGATGATCAAGATATTCGCCGCTATCAGCTCACCGCACTACGTCGAAACATTGGTGTTGTCTTTCAAGAACCCCTGCTCTTGAATCGTTCTATCGCGGAAAACCTGCGTATTGGCAGCCCAGATGCAACAGACGAACAGTTGCTGCAAGCCTGCGCACGCGCCCAGGCGCTTGAATTCATTGAACGCCAACCCCAGGGGCTAGAGACAAACATCGGCGAACGCGGCCGGGCACTTTCGGGGGGCGAACGCCAGCGCCTGTCTATTGCACGCGTCATCCTGAAAGATCCGCCTATTCTAATTCTAGATGAAGCCACGAGCGCCTTGGATGGAACGACAGAACTCAAGTTGATGGAAGCGCTAGAGGAAGTGACCCGCAACCGCACGACGCTTGTCATTGCACATCGACTGAGCACAATACGACATGCCGATATGATCATGGTGATGGAAGCTGGACGTGTGCTTGAGACGGGTTCGTTCGATACCTTGTACGCGCGAAACGGTCGCTTCACTGAAATCGTCAACGCCCAGTTCAACGAAAATAAATCAAAGAGTCCTGCATGAGCGAATTTTCATCTCAGTGGTTGGCAATGCGTGAACCCGCAGATCATCGGTCAACCAATCTAGCCCTACGCAAGCAGCTCAATGCCTTGCTGACGGATTCGCGTACCAACGCTACCCACCCTCTGCGGATCATTGATCTTGGCTCCGGTACTGGATCTAACCTGCGCGGACTCGCGCCCCATCTAGACGGGGATCAGCACTGGACACTCATTGACTATGACCCCAAATTGATCGAGGCGGCACGTCTTGCACTCAAGGCTTGGGCTGACACCACTGAGTCAAATACCGATACAGCCTTGCACCTAAAAAAAGCAGGCAAACGCATTCAAGTCGATTTTCTATGTACAGATTTGTCTAAGAATATCGAAACGATTCTCGAGCAACCCGCTGATTTACTCACAGCAGCTGCGTTCTTTGATCTTGTTGCTGAGCCTTGGCTCGAACGTTTTTGTTCGGCTCTGTGCACCCCGTTCTATACCGTGCTGACCTACGACGGCACTGAGCAATGGATGCCCAAGCACCCCGCTGACGAAGAGGCGCTGCGCGCGTTTCATGCACACCAAGCGACAGATAAAGGATTTGGGTTAGCGGCAGGTCCGAGGGCGGTCGACATCATGCAGCGACGCCTCCTGGACTTTGGGTTTCAAGTGAGCATTGCCCCGAGCCCTTGGGAGCTCGACCAAACCCACGACGCTGAGCTGATCCACGCCTTAGCCACGGGTAGCGCGCAGGCTGTAGGTGAAACAGGCCTGCTCGATGCCGCCACGCTTGCCTCGTGGAAGGTTGCTCGTCAAGAGGCCCAGGCTTGCACCATCGGGCACTGGGATCTCTTGGCCACCTTTGGGAGCTAAAGTCTTACACAACCTTATTGCTTAGCGTACCGACGCGATCGACAATCACCTCCACGATCTCGCCTGATTGCAAGAAGCGAGGTGGCGTGCGACTAAAGCCAACACCCTCTGGCGTACCCGTCGCAATCACATCGCCAGCAGAGAGCGCTGTAAACGCAGAGATATATTCGATTAATTCAGGAATCGAAAAAATCATCGTCTCAAAGGCAGCATGCTGCATGACCTCGCCTGCCACCTTTGTCGTGATCGTAAGCTTATCTAAGGGGCCGACTTCATCTGCTGTGACCAGACATGGCCCCATAGAGCTTGAGCGATAAAAGTTCTTACCTTGATCCAGCGTACGCTGAAACTGATAGTCACGCACCGATCCATCCATGAAGCAGGTGTAACCGGCAACATATTGTGCAGCGTCCTTTGCTTTGACATTGCGCGCATCTTTACTCAATACGACTGCAATCTCACCTTCAAAGTCATACTCAGGCGACAAGGTTGGCTTTTCAAAATCCTGTCCGTGCGCAACGAGTGCAGCCGGGATCTTAATGAAGGTACGTGGATACTCTGGAGGCTTATGGCCCGCTTCTGCGGCGTGCGCAGCGTAGTTCAAACCAACACAATGCACGGTGACGGGTTCGAGATACAGCGGCAGATATTCGATCTCGGCTTCATTAAAATCTCCGGCACTGGCCGCCTGTACGACTTTACGCGAGGCATCCCAACCGCTTTTACGTACCAATTGCAACAGTGTCGGATATTCAGCACCCAAGCGAGACCCAAGATCGACGATGGTCTGATCATCGCGCAAGACCCCAAAAGAAGTTCGACCTTGATATACATAGCTCAGATATTTCATTTATTTTCCCTTTAAGTCGCTGAACTGCTTTTTTGGAATATATTAGGCCACAAACCACTGTTGGTCACTCAGGCAAGGCTATGGCACCAAAACTCCCTCGTGATAACGCACAAACAGCTGGACAATTTATCGCAGCAACGCATGGGGATGAGGATGCCAAGCAGTATGGCGAGTCCTACCATCTAGCCTTTGCTGATCATGCGTTTTTGAGCCGACCGGAAGTCCGTGGCATTCGCTTTGAACTCGAACTACTCAAGCCCGACCTAGCTCTGCGCGAGAGAGCCATTGATCACACCATCGTCGTT
>CAMCWG010000172.1 GCA_945882005.1 Bordetella parapertussis | reverse complement strand
TGAAAAATCGAGTTTTATTGTCCCTAATTAAGGAATCATCATGCAACAAGTAAGTAATGGAGTGACCTTGGGTTCAACGCAGTCTTCGCCTACGCCTACGCCTTGGTGGCGTGAGCGCTGGCCGTGGCTGCTGATGGCTGGGCCCGCTCTGGCGATTGTTGGCTGTATCATCACAATCACCTTAGCGTTTTCTAACTTTGGTGATCAAGCGATTGCTGATGGTGGGTTAAAGCGTGGGCTCGTTGTTGAGCAAAATTCCGGCACTCAGCCGGCAACGCAAGCCCGTTAACCGGAGACTGCCATGACATGGCGAGCGCTGATGTGGATTTTATGGCCATCCTTTCTGATGGCAGGTGTAGCGAGCGCGGTGGTCTTTGCGCTGGTTGATCCCTTGGATGTCGCGATTTTTGGTTATATCCGCCTAGAGCGCGATTTTTTATACGCTGCAGGTTTTTTCTTTTTTTGGTTTGTCGCTGCCGGGTCCAGTGCGTTAACGCTCTTTATGGCTCCGGTCAGCGACTCGGACTAGGCTTGTGCTCAGTGGCGCTCGCCCGCGAGCATTCTGACTGCCGTATAGGTCATCACGTCCACATTGTTTTGATTTTTGACATCCACACGAGACGTCACGACAGCCCGGTTGTTTTTTGAGGTGGGACGGATCCCAGTGACCTCTACCTCCGCCCAAACCGTGTCTCCTGCGATCACTGGGTGCAAGATTTTTTTGTGTACCTCGAGCAGCGCTAGGCCGGTTCCTTGCACCATTCCTTGCATCAAAAGGCCTTCAATCAGGCCGTAAGTCAGCCCACCAGGTACCGGCCGGCCTTTCATTGCGCCGTGGGAGAAGGTCGTGTCGATAAAAATAGTCTCGAGCATTCCCGTGACACTAATGAAATTCACAATATCCGTCTCGGTGATGGTGCGGCGGTAGGTTCTAAACCTTTGTCCGACGGCCAATTCTTGCCAGATATATCCAGCACCTAATAGCTTAGTCTCACTCATGTCTTTATCCTTAGTGTTTGGCCCCGAAGCACCCAAACCCATACAATCAGGGGCTGAATCGAGGTCTCTATATTCCTAGTATATTGCGACCAGATAACCGAGGTATCCTCGGCTGAATTTTCCTTATTTCCGGACACGTACGAATATGCTTACCGCATTAGAGTTCACCCAAGTTCCCGAGCAAGAGCGTGCTTTTCGCACTGAAGTTCGCGCATTTTTAAAGAAAGAAATGCAGGATGTGCCTGCGCACATCAAATCCCGCTCTTGGATGGGAACCGATGACAACTTCAGTCGGCGGCTTGCGGCTAAAGGATGGCTTGGGCTGACGATTCCTGCTGAGTATGGCGGGTCCGGTAAAGGGTTTTTCTCACGGTTCGTGTTGTCTGAAGAGTTGTTGGCGTCAGGTGCGCCTGTAGCGTCTCATTGGATTGCCGACAGACAAAGTGGCCCTTTGATTTTGCGTTATGGGACCGACACGCAAAAAGCCTTCTATATTCCTCGCATCTGCCGCGGGGAAGCGTTTTTCTGTATCGGAATGAGCGAGCCGAGTTCTGGCTCTGATTTGGCGAGTATCCGCACGCGCGCCACGCCAACGGATGACGGTTGGGTGCTCAACGGCAGCAAGATCTGGACGACCAACGCCCACGGCTGCGATTACATGATCGCTTTGGTGCGCACATCGGGTGAGACCACTGACCGACAAAAAGGGCTCTCGCAGGTCATCATTGATCTGAAGCTGCCTGGTGTCACGATACGGCCGATTGTCGATATGGCCGGAGATGCGCACTTTTCAGAAGTGTTCTTTGATAACGTCAAGCTCGGAACTGACGCGTTAGTCGGTACACAAGGGCAGGGATGGGATCAGGTCAATGCTGAGCTCGCGTTTGAGCGCAGCGGCCCGGAACGTATTTATTCGAGTATTGCCTTGCTGGATTGTTGGCTCGAACAAGTACGCGCACAAAAAATTACCGACACAGAGACGCAAGCTCTCGTCGGTGCGCTCGCGGCCGAAATGTCTGTCTTGCGTGCGTTGTCCCTAGCAGTGACGCAAAAGCTGGTCGAAGGGGAAAGCCCAGCGATTGACGCTTCTGTTGTTAAGGATTACGGCACGGATTTTGAGCAACGGTTGATTCGTCAAATCGCGAATTGGTTGGGGGCTAGGCCAGACTTCGTTGCATCCGGCGATTTGCTGCGTACCTTAGGCTATCTTGAACAGATGGGTGCGACCTTTTCTCTGCGCGGTGGTACGCGCGAAATTCTGCGGGGAATCATTGCCCGCGGTCTCGGCTTACGGTGATCTTCATGCAAAACTCATTTTATGAATCGGCTGATCGTTTCTTCTCTCAAGAGTGCACTGGAAGTGTGATCCGCAGTGTCGAGCAGGGCAGTGCTGATCGCGCTGCTTTATGGGACACAATGCTGTCTGCAGGTTTCGCTGATGCACTCGTTCCTGAGAGCGCGGAGGGTGCTGGTTTAGCCTTGGTTGATATTTGGCCTATCGTTTTTTGTATGGGCCGTCACGCAGTGCCGCTGCCTTACGCACAAACGTTGTTCGCACGTGCTTGGCTGAACCAAGCTGCCAAGCCCATCCCTAAGGGCACAATTACTTTTGCTCCCCATCAGGTTCAGCTTTCAGCTGGTGGACTGACTGCACATGCAGTGAGTTTCGGCTTTACAGCGGCTTGGGTACTGGTGCAGCACGACGATAACGTTTGGCTTTGTCCCACGGCGAAAGCTGAAGTCGTTCGTTCCGGTGGCTATGGCTCGCTCGATGCAGACTTAACGTGGTCCGCTGAAGTGTTGAAGGCTGCGCACTTAGGGCGCTGGAACACGCCGCAGTTTGAACATGCGCTCGCCTTAACGCTTGCCGTACTGATTGCAGGCGGGACTGACCGCGTCTTTGAGATGTCTCTGGCGCATGCGAATCAGCGTGAACAGTTCGGCAAGCCCATTGGGCGTTTCCAGGCCCTACAACAACAGATTAGTGAGATGGCCGAGCTCGTGTTCGGTGCGCGCATGGCAGCCGAAATGGCGTGTCGCAGCCAGTCTTGGGCGCCAATTCCTATGCTTGTCGCGCTCGCGAAGGCACATACGAGTCAGTCGGTGGGCAAGATTGTTGCTGTGTCCCACGCGGTGCATGGCGCCATTGGCGTCACGCATGAGTACGACTTACAACTCTATACGCGTCGTCTGAATGAGTGGTCTCGCGCCGGGGGTGGGGCAGCCTATTGGTCTCAGCAACTTGGTAAAGCGATTTTGAATTCCGAGCAAACGACGCTGGACTTCTGCCGGACCGAGCTGTTTTTGGAAGACGTGCGTGCCTAGCAGGGCTTACCGACTAGCTCGTTAAGCGCAGCCATGTCGGTAATCTTGATGTCACGTTGATTCACGATGATCACGCCTTCTCGGGCGAATCTTGAAAACAGACGGCTCACTGTCTCGAGGGTCAGCCCGAGATAGTTGCCGAGCTCTTCGCGACTCATGCGCATCACGAACTCACTAGACGAATAGCCCAACGCGGTGAGGCGTTGAGATAGATTGAGTAAAAAAGCCGCTAGCCGCTGCTCAGAGCGCATCGAACCCAAGGCTAGCAGCACTTGATGCGACCGCGCAATTTCTCGGCTCATTAGGCGTCGCACCTGATGCTGCAACGAAGGCACGTAGCGAGAGATTTCGTCGATATCCTGGAGTTTTACGACACATACTTCAGAATCTTCCATGGCGATGGCAGAGGAGCTGTGAACACCCTCAATCATGCCATCGAGTCCAACGATCTCGCCTGGTAAGAAAAAACCCGTTATCTGGTGTGTGCCGTTGGCTTCATCGAGTTGGGATTTGATCGAGCCCGTACGCAAACCAAAGAGGGCATCCAGTTTCTCGCCGTGTTGGAAGAGCGCTTGACCCTTTTCCAGCCGGATGCGGTCTTTGACTAGATCGTCGAGCTTCGCAACCTCGGTGGCGGGCATGCCAACGGGTAAACACACGCTGCCCATCATGCAGGTAGAGCAGTGCGTCGCTTCAGCCGTGACCGGAATGTGTTTAAGCATATCTTTTAAGCGTTTTGTGGCAAAGGTTATTCCACTAAATTGCGCTTCATTGTATTCCTATTGATCTGGATCAAGTAGATTCTATCGCTCAAAGACTAAGCTTTTGTGAGTTGTTTGTAATTTGGTTGGAGGGCCATTGAAAAGTGACACATTGCCCGCATCTTCTAAACATCAAATCTTGGCCACAAGCCACACCTCGTTAGGAGCACCACCATGCGTTTTGACAAACTGACTACCAAATTCCAGCAAGCTCTCGCCGATGCGCAAAGCCTGGCCGCGCGTCAGGAGCACCCCTATATAGAACCGGCCCACGTGCTGTCCGCCTTGTTGGCAGATAGCGAGAGCGGCGCGGCAAGTCTGCTCGCCCGTGCGGGTGTAGCTATTAATAAGCTGCAGGCAAGCCTGGCAACAACGCTTAAAGCCTTACCGCAAGTTAAGGGCGGTGATGACAACATTCAAGTCAGCCGCGATTTGCAGGCTGTGTTTACGCGTGTAGACAAAGAAGCCTCAAAGCGCGGTGACACCTACATTCCGAGTGACTTATTCCTTCTGGCCTTAGCAGATGACAAGGGCGAGGTTGGACGTGCACTCAAAGAGGCCGGTTTGCAGCGTAAGGCGCTTGAAGCCGCCATTGACGCGGTGCGTGGCGGTGAGGCTGTCAAAGACCAAGAGGGTGAGTCCAATCGTGAAGCGTTAGCGAAATACACGATGGATTTGACTGAGCGTGCCCGACAGGGAAAGCTTGATCCAGTGATTGGTCGCGATGACGAGATTCGACGCGCGATTCAGATCCTTCAGCGTCGCACCAAAAACAATCCCGTATTGATTGGTGAGCCCGGTGTCGGTAAGACCGCCATCGTTGAGGGATTAGCGCAGCGTATCGTCAATGACGAGGTACCTGAGAGCCTTCGGGGTAAGCGTGTACTTTCCCTTGATTTGGCAAGCTTGCTCGCGGGCGCGAAGTTCCGGGGTGAATTCGAGGAGCGCTTAAAGGCTGTGCTCAAAGAGCTGTCGCAGGATGACGGCAGCAGCATCATTTTTATCGATGAAATCCACACAATGGTGGGGGCCGGTAAAGCTGAGGGTGCAATGGATGCCGGCAATATGCTTAAGCCCGCTTTGGCGCGCGGCGAGCTGCATTGCATTGGCGCAACTACGCTTGACGAGTACCGCAAGTACATCGAGAAAGATGCAGCGCTTGAGCGTCGCTTCCAAAAGGTCATCGTAGACGAGCCCAATGTGGAGTCGACGATTGCCATCCTGCGTGGTTTGCAGGAGCGCTATGAGTTGCATCACGGCGTTGAGATCACAGATCCTGCGATTGTGGCGGCTGCAGAGTTATCGCATCGCTACATCACCGACCGCTTTTTGCCAGATAAGGCCATCGACTTAATTGACGAAGCGGCTGCACGTATCCGAATGGAGATCGATTCCAAGCCTGAGGTCATGGATCGACTTGATCGGCGCATCATTCAATTAAAAATTGAACGTGAAGCCGTTAAAAAAGAGACCGACGAAGGCTCGATGCGTCGCCTGCAAATTATCGAGGAAGAACTCGAGAAGTTGCAACGCGAGTACAACGATTTTGAAGTGATCTGGAAGAGCGAGAAAGCTGCTGTTCAAGGGACGCAATCGATCAAAGAAGAGATTGAACGCGCACGCGCCGAAATGGCTGAACTGCAACGCAAGGGTCAATTCGATAAGCTTGCTGAAATTCAATATGGCAAATTACCAGAGTTAGAGACGCGTCTGAAAGCAGCCGAGGGCGCTGGTGCGACAGCAGGTGCTGCAGACAAGCCACGTCTGTTGCGCACCCAAGTTGGTGCCGAAGAGATCGCAGAAGTTGTTTCGCGCGCAACAGGTATCCCTGTTTCAAAAATGATGCAAGGCGAGCGTGACAAGCTTTTGCAAATGGAAGATCGTTTGCACCAGCGGGTCATTGGACAAGATGAGGCTGTTGGTCTGGTTGCTGACGCAATCCGACGTTCGCGCGCCGGGCTGTCCGACGCGTCACGCCCTTATGGGTCGTTCTTATTCCTTGGCCCGACCGGTGTGGGTAAGACAGAACTGACCCGTGCCCTTGCAGACTTCTTATTCGATTCGGATGAGCAATTGATTCGTATCGATATGAGTGAGTTCATGGAAAAGCACTCGGTTGCGCGTTTGATCGGTGCCCCTCCAGGCTATGTTGGCTACGAAGAGGGGGGCTATCTGACTGAGGCTGTGCGCCGCAAGCCCTATAGTGTTGTCTTGCTTGATGAAGTTGAAAAAGCGCACCCTGATGTCTTCAACGTATTGTTGCAAGTTCTCGACGATGGTCGTCTGACCGACGGGCAAGGGCGCACGGTGGATTTTCGTAACACGGTGATCGTGATGACCTCGAACTTCGGTTCGCAACATATTCAAGCAATGGTGGGCAAGCCTTACGAGGCGATCAAAGCTGTAGTCTGGGATGATTTAAAAAATCACTTCCGACCAGAGTTTTTGAATCGGATTGATGAGGTGGTCGTATTTCACGCC
>CAMCWG010000171.1 GCA_945882005.1 Bordetella parapertussis | reverse complement strand
TGCATTTTGTAGGACTTGGTCTCGAGCCAGTCAAAGAAGCGTTGCACCCCATACCATTGCGTTTTCCAGGCTTGGTTACCGCCTTTCCAAAGCGGATCTCCATGCAGGACCCACTCTTGATGCTCGGGGGGCAAGTGTTTCCAGGGCGTATTGATTGAGACGTTCGCTCGCTTGGCGTATTTTTCGAGTTCGACCTGGCATTCCTTGTAGCTTGGTGTTTGCCATGGCTTGATGGCGCCGCCTTCCAGTGTATTGTTTTCGTCGGGGATCACTAACCCAAAATCGATGCCGATTAAGCGTCCAAAACCACGACAGGCCTCGCAGGCGCCAAGCGGTGAGTTAAACGAGAATGTGCTTGGCAGCGGGTCGGTATAGCTAATATTGCAGTCTGCACAATGGAGCTTGTCGCTAAACTTCCAGACTTCAGTGTCCTGACCGTCTTGATCAAGGGCGTGCACTGCGATGAGGCCATTACCCATTTTCAGGGCGATGTCCAGTGCCTCCATGACGCGCGAAGTGTCCGCTCCGGCCATGCGAAAGCGGTCTTGTACCACCCTCAAGGTTCGCAATGTCGGTGAAAGCATTGCTGCCTTCTTCTTGCTGGACTTTGCAGGCGCTTTTGAGACGGCGCTTGGTGCGCTGACGTCTGTCTGCGTTGGGCCTTCATCGGCGTGGACGCGTGTGTAACCTTGTTGATCTAAAAAGCCACGAACCTCTTCTTCGCTAAAATTTGCCGGCACCTGGACCGGGAAGGTAATAACAAGTCTTGGGTCGCTTGCCTTGGCCGCGCGCTGAGTGATGGCGCTAAAGATTGAAGCGGTGCTGTCGCGGCAAACGGCTTGACCACATCCACGGCACATTAATTGCGCGCCACGTGCAAACAGTAATTTCAAGTGGTCATTGAGCTCGGTCATTGTGCCAACCGTGCTGCGCGAACTGCGCACCGGGTTGGTTTGATCTATAGCGATTGCGGGCAAAATGCCTTCAATTTTATCGACCACAGGTTTATCCATGCGGTCTAGGAACTGCCTGGCGTATGGAGAGAAGGTTTCGACGTAGCGACGCTGTCCTTCCGCGTACAGGGTATCGAACGCAAGAGAGCTTTTGCCTGAGCCGCTTACGCCGGTGACGACAGTCAGCTCCCCCGTGTTCAGGGTGACATCGAGGTTTTTTAGGTTGTTCTGGCGTGCGCCAGTAATGCGAATAGTGGGGTTCATGGCGCAATCATAGAGCGGGCGAGTCGAGCCGGGGTTAGTAAGGGCCGCGATAACCGGGTCAAATTTAGGGTAATATACTCAGTTCCCTACCGGAGAATTGCTATGGCTTCAGAAACAAAACGTACGCGTCGCAACACTCTCGAGCGCCGTTGCTTAGGCAAGGCCTTCAAGCGCCTGTTCGTCAACGCTCCTAAAGGCGTGTTCAAGATGCTTGAAAAAGTCAAGAAAGCCTGAGTATTGGCATATTGACGGGTCTTTGCGGTAGTCTGCGTAGACCAAAATGATTTAAGTGAAGGGCCGCTGACAATGTCAGCGGCCCTTTTGCTTTTGTCGCACAGTGAGCAGACTTGACTCAATGCCCAGATCGGTTGACTATCCTAGCAGCGTAAAAAAAGAACGCATACTGACTGCTAGTCACAATAAACATAAATCGGAGATACAAAGCATGAGCGGGTCAAAACGTTGGGTAAATCGTCCTGAAGGCTCGACATGGGGTGATTTTGGACCGGACGACCAGCGCGGTCGCATCAATCTCTTGACGCCAGCCAAGCTTAAGCAGGGCATCGCTGAAGTCAAAGAGTTTCAACCTTTCTGCCTGAGCCTGCCGCTGGATTTGCCTGGCGGCAACTTGTTGAACCCTAGACGTTTTCCCCCGGTTATTCGTCCAACGCTGCGTGGCGATCGTCCAAACATGAACTACGGGCTGTTTCGCGATAACGAGATGCACAGCGATGTTGTCAGCGATGACCTCGTTGTGATGCATTTGCAGTACTCCACGCAATGGGATAGTTTGGCTCACGTAGGATCCCGCTTCGATGCGAATGGCGACGGCATTGCGGAATCAGTCTATTACAACGGCTATCGCGCGGGTGACGATATTCAAGGTCCGACCGATGCGAAAGACGCAGGAGTGCCGCAACCTGGCGATCAGCGTTCGACTTCTAATGCAACAGCACTTGGTATTCAAAATATGGCGGAGGCCTGTGTACAAGGGCGCGGTGTCATGCTGGATTTTCACGCCCACTTTGGTAACAAGCGTGAGGTCGTTGGTTACGACACGTTGATGCGGGTCATGGAGCAAGATAAGGTAGTTGTCGAGCCGGGCGATATGGTGTGTTTGCACACAGGCTTCGCGCAAATGCTCATGGATATGAAGGGTAAGCCTGACCTGCACACCCTAGAAAACAGTTGTGCCGCGTTGAACGGTCGTGACAAAAAATTATTGAACTGGATTACCGATAGTCAGCTGGTTGTATTGATGGCTGATAACTATGCCGTAGAACAATATCCAGCAGTGGATCACGTGGGTTGTTGCGCGACCTTGCCGTTGCACGAGCACTGCTTGTTTAAGCTCGGCGTGCATCTGGGTGAAATGTTTTATCTCACGCCTCTTGCAAAATGGCTGCGTGAGCATGGCCGCAATCGTTTCTTGTTGACGGCACCACCACTGCGTTTGCCAGGTGCAGTGGGGTCGCCATCGACGGCCGTTGCGACCGTTTAAGACGCTCATCGGTAAGTATATGAATCGTACGCCCTCAACGCATTGAGGGCGTTTTTTTGAGAGCAAGATGAAAAAAGTTATCAGAATTGGATCGGGCGCTGCATGGTGGGGCGATCGCGTAGAGCCTGCAGCGCTCAACGCAGAGAAGGGTGAGCTAGATTATTTGTGTTTTGAAACGATGGCCGAGGCAACGGTGTCGGCCGCGCAGGTGCGTGCGCGGCGTGACCCAAGTTTCCCTGGCTATGACACGTATCTGGATGACCGGATGCGTGCGGTGTTGCCCGCCTGTATGGCACGTGGCACGAAGATCATTAGTAACCAAGGTTGGATTAACCCAGACGCTGCGGCGCAACGGGTTGTGCATTGGCTCAAAGAGTTTGGCTATACGGGCATAAAGGTTGCTGCGGTGAATGGCAGTCTAATTACTGAGCATGTGTTGGAGCTGACCGATACCATTCTAGAGAATGGCAAACCCACGGCGAGTTTGCAGTCGACCTTGATCTCGGCCGAGGTCTATCAAGGTGCGGAGCCAATTGTTCAAGCCTTAAAGGCTGGTGCTCAGATTGTGATGACGGGTCGCGTTGCTGATCCATCTATCTTTTTGGCACCCATGATGTTTGAGTTCGGCTGGGATCCGCTGGATCACATCAAGCTCGGGCAAGGGACGGGGATTGGCCACATTCTGGAGTGCGGTGCGCAAGCAACGGGCGGCTATTTTGCAGACCCAGGTTTCAAAGATGTACCAGAGCCGTGGAATTTTGGTTTTCCCATCGCTGAAGTTAGCTCCGATGGAAGTGCTGTGATCAGCAAAGTGGCCGGCACAGGCGGAGCGATTACCTTGCAAACCATCAAAGAACAATTGTTGTACGAGGTACATGATCCTTTCAATTATTTGACGCCCGATGTGGTGGTGGACTTCTCGACGGCGGTACTCGAGCAAGTGGGTACAGATCGTGTCAAAGTCAGTCACATCAGTGGAAAGCCTCGCACACCAACGCTCAAAGTGTCGATTGGTTGCACCGAGGGGTTTATCGGTGAGGACATGTTTTTCTACGCCGGTCCGGGCGCGTTGCGTCGGGCGCAGCTGGCAAAGAAGATTTTGGAAGAGCGCTTCAAGATTGTGAAGCTCGAGGCCGAAGAAATTCGAATCGACTATCTAGGCTTAAACGCAATTCATGGCGATGCGACCCCTAAAGATGCACCGGAACCGTACGAGGTCGCTGTGCGTGTGGCGGCTCGCACCAAGACGCGTGAGCAGGCGATCAAGGTCGGTCGTGAGGTTGATGGCATGGCGGTGTCAGGAATTGCTCACACGGGCAAACGTGTGCCGCACCAAGACCGTACGCGTGAAGTGATTGGCGTATGGTCATCGCTTGTGCCGCGCGAACGCATTGTGCCCACCATAAACTTTTTTGTGAGTTGAACCATGAAAGTAAAACTTCAACATGTTGCACACGCTCGTTCCGGCGATAAAGGCGACACCTCAAATATTGCTGTATTTGCGTATACGCCAGAGTTATATCCCTTATTAAAGGCGCAACTGACTGCGGAGCGGTTTAAAGATTTTTATGCTGGTGCCATTAAAGGTTCGGTCACCCGCTACGACGTTGATCAGCTCCATGCGATGAACTTTGTTGCGCAAGGTGCGCTCGGCGGGGGGGTGTCGCGTAGCTTGTGCCTGGACAATTACGGCAAAGCGCTGTCCGCTGCGATATTGAACTTTGAATTAGAGGTACCGGCAGCCTTGCAGTCTCACTTGCAGGGCCAACATCTATTGCCGAATGCTTAAAGTTTGCTGACGTACACAACGAAGTTCACAATAAACGGAGAAGAGACATTCATCATGAAAAACAATAATGGTTTTAAATGGCTAAGCAAGCTCACCTCGGCCCTGGCAGGTGCGGTGCTGGTGTGTTCTGGCGTATCGGCTCAAACAGCGTTTGCCGATCGCCCGATTCGAATCGTCGTGCCTTACCCCGCGGGTGGCACGACGGACTTGTTGGCCCGTGCAGTGGCGCCCAAACTCGGTGAACGCCTAGGTCGGACCGTCGTGATCGATAATCGTCCTGGCGCCGGTGGTGTGATTGGCTCGCAAAAACCTGAAAGAGTTGATTGCATTAGCGAAGGCTAAGCCCGGCACCATTAATTTCGGTTCGACCAGTCATGGTGGTTCTCCACACATGAGTGGTGAACTCTTTAAGTCACTGGCAGGGATCGATATCGTGCATGTGCCTTACAAAGGTGGATCGCCGATGTTGGTCGATTTGATCGGCGGACAAGTCAGTGTTGGTATTGATAACCTGCCGTCTTCAATGGCCTTCATTAAGTCGGGTAAGGTTCGCGCCTTGGCCGTGACGACGGCAAAGCGTTGGCCGGGCGCCCCAGAGATCCCAACCATGGCTGAGGCAGGTGTACCCGGATACGATGTGTCGGCTTGGTTTGGTCTGATGGCCCCTGCTGCAACGCCCCAACCGTTGGTGGACGAGCTGAGCCGTCATTTGATGGCGATTTTGCGCACACCGGAGATTGAAAAGCAGTTTTTCGAGCTCGGCGCCCAGCCTGTGGGCGACACGCCAGCCGAATTCAAGGCGTTTATTGTTGGCGAGCGTAAAAAATGGAGTGGTGTTGCAAAATCCAACAATATCAAGCTGAACTAAGCGCAAACCCGTAGTTATATGCTCATTGTTGACGCCCCTGAGCGGATGGGGCAAACTGAGATCGTTACTGAACTTTTCTTAAGGACCGAGCCATGCGTCGATCACTTATCGCTGCCGCGTTGACAGCAGCCTTTTTGTTTCCAGCTGTGGGAAGTGCCAAAACCTTCAAGTGGACCAGCCAGGGCGATATCCTGACTCTGGACCCGCACTCACAAAACGAGGGCTTGAACATTGCCGCCAACCTTTGGGTGTATGACCCCCTCTTGGGCTACAACGATAAGTTTGAAGTGGTTCCTTCGCTAGCCGTCTCTTGGGAGCAGATCAATCCATCGCTTTGGCGGTTCAAGTTGCGCCCGAACGTAAAGTTTCATGACGGCTCAGCGTTTACGGCCGACGACGTTGTCTTTTCGATCAAGCGCGCCATGGCGCCTTCCTCCCAGTTCAAGTCTTATGTTGCTGGCATCAGCGATGTCAAGGCGATTGATCCTCTCACAGTCGAAATCGCGACTGCCGGACCAAACCCTGTGCTGCTGCGGCAGTTGCCTTCGCTTGGCATCATGAGCAAGGCTTGGGCTGAAAAGAACAACGCAATGTTGCCCCAAGACTTCAATAAAAAAGAGGAAAGCTTTGCAGCCCGCAATGCGATGGGCACTGGTCCCTATATCCTCAAAACGCGTGAAGTCGATATCAAAACGACCTATGCAGAGAACCCAAACTGGTGGGGCAAACCAACCAAGAAAGGTAACGTAACTGAAATTATCTACACGCCGATTAAACAGAATGCGACTCGCACAGCTGCGCTGTTGTCTGGTGAAGTGGACTTTGTGTTGGATCCGCCCGCACAAGATTTAGATCGTTTACGCAAGCAAGTCAAAGTGCTTGATGGCAACGAGAACCGTACGATCTACCTCGCGATGGATGTGAAGAGCCCAGAGCTTAAGTACAGCAACATCAAGGGTAAGAACCCGATGCAGGATGTACGTGTGCGCGAAGCGCTTTATCGCTCGATCGATATCGAAGCAATTAAAAAATCTGTGATGCGCGGTATGTCCTTGCCAACCGGCGCCATGATTTCGCCTCAAGTTCATGGTTACTCAGAGGCAATGGGCAAGCGTGTTCCCTACGATGTTGAGAAAGCCAAGGCGCTCCTCAAAGAAGCTGGTTACGAGAACAACCTCGAGTTCACTCTGGATTGCCCC
>CAMCWG010000170.1 GCA_945882005.1 Bordetella parapertussis | reverse complement strand
TCAAAAGCTCCGACCAAACCATCGCAGGCAACCGGCTGAGCCAACTACTCAACCAGTCCCAGTTTTTTAAGACCGTGTCGGGATCTAGAACCCCAGGTGCACGCGCCCAACTGTAGATGAGCTTTGTCTCATACTCCAATTGCCCAACTGGCAACGCCCAGGGTAGATTTGAATTTCCCAAAAGGGTTGCGGGAAACAATGGGTATCCAGACAGCAAATATCCTCGAAACGTATAGATTGCCGTCGCTATAACAACATACAAGCCAAGTCTGTATAACTGCTGCTTATTCGCCTTCCAGTCCTTAAAGTAAACAACCGCCCCCACCAATACTGCAGTACCTGCAAACACTAAGCTACTTAATTTAATCGTCACCAAAGCTACGCTAAGCAACAGGATGGCAGTAACAAGACATCTCGAAGTGTTCGACTCTACCTTTATATCTATTTGTGTCAGACGAATTAGCCACAGACATATTGGGATCTGAATTAACGCTATAGCCGTGTCTGGCGAGGGATTTGCAAGCGTCCCCGCGTAATAGCTGACGACCGTAAGAAGCACTGCTCCGACAAATAGACGTACGACCATTCGCTCTGTGCGTAAAAAATCTAGAACGGTCGCGTATGTCAGCAATACTAGGAATAGCCCACCAGCAGCATAGCCATGTCCCCAAAGCGGAAACACGTTTAGCAATGCCAAAAATCCAAAATAGCTCTGGTTCAGCGCCAAACGCCAGTGCAAGTTACCCAAACCGACTGCCAACGCTTCTTCGTTTAGCCACCGGATAGACTGAAAATGGTACAGACCGGAATCAAAATTGTTTGGCATCCCTGTGGTGCGCATACAGCACAAAACTATCCAGCCAGCGGCCCACATAAAAACGAAGGGATGCTGTCTAACAAATGTGCGTAAGGTTCGGTACGAACTGAGCAATCGCGCTTTAGGTGTCCCAATGATCCCGACCACGCCCAATGCCGCAGAAACATGCCAATCAATGGGAAGCAGCAGGTGGATGGCTTCCGTCAAAACCAACACCACCGCAAACCCGAGCCACACCAACATAGTCAGCGGCGTTTGCAAAACATTCAACCGCATGAGTTGGGCGCAAAATCTCCCCCAGCCTACAAGTGAGAGTCCGGTCAGGCCTAAGACACCAAGAAGTACTGCCAGGTCCGCGATTAAAGACTGCATGAGGAAGGAAACCAAAAAAGAACGTTGGCGATATACGGCGGATATAATCTAGGCATATTATCCAATCAATTGCATCAATAGGTCACAACCTAAGGTCTGTATGTCTAGCTTAATAAAGTCCCTTAAAGAGACAACCAAAGCCTTCGTGTTTAAACACACGCAATTTGCTGCACCAAGCTATCGCTACAACATCGAACCCATTCAACTCACGTATCTGATCAACGAAATAGAAAAGTTTAAAGAGGTTAAAGGAAGCGTGATCGAAATTGGTGTCGCTCGAGGCCTCACGACACGGTTTTTATGTGAACATATTCGCAAACAAAAAATCGAACATACGACAACCTTGTACGCAATTGATACCTTTGATTCCTTTACACAAGCAGACTTAGACTTCGAGGTTCGTGAACGCGGCAAAGCCATGGCTGAGCTTACCGCTTTTGGTTACAACGACTTTGCTGTGTGGTCAAAGAACTTCGCAGACTTTCCTTTTGTTATTCCAGTTAAAGCTGACTGCTCAGCGGTCGACTATAGCGCCCTGTCACCCATCAAGCTCGTATTTTTAGACGTCGATTTGTACCTACCTACAAAAAACACGTTGCCTAAACTGTTTGATGCGTTGATTAGTGGCGGTGCGATTGTTTGCGATGACGTCCTGAACAATAATGTTTACGATGGCGCCTACCAAGCATATATGGAATTTTGTGAAGAGCGAGGGTTTAAGCCTGAAATTATCGGGAACAAATGTGGCGTGATTCGAAAGCCCTAATGGTTACCCCAACTCAGACAACTAAACACCTAACTTTCTCTTGAGCTCCCGCAGCAAGCGCAAGTAATATTTTTTTACGTTGTCTAGACAATTTCTCTCACGCCCTTTAATTTCTAAAAAGAGGGCATCTACGTCCTCTAAGCAGCGCTCCTGTAGATTTCCAGATCCAGAAATAGACCCTTCGTACAAGCGAAAAACACCAAGTTGTTGATCCACTACGCTATGGTTCGCTCCATTCAACAAGAAGCGTAGAAATAACTCATAGTCCCAGCACGTCCGATTATTGACATTGAAACCACCGACCGCTCGATACAAGTTAGCCGGAAAAAATGTAGACTGCTGGAACACAATATCAGCGAGTTGCACCATCCCTTCAGCACTTAAGACGTTTGGAAACACGGGCGTTAAAGGCTGAACGCCATAATCGATCAAGCCATGTCCCGTGACAAATGTATTCGAATCGCGACTTTTCCCATCAAAGAAACTTTCTACGCATCGCAATGCATCCGGCAACAGGTAGTCATCAGAATTAATAAAGCCGTAAATATCACCGGTCGCTTTAGAAAAACCTTTATTCAGCCCATCTGCTGGCCCGGCATCTGCCTCAAAAACAGAAGTGAGCCGATCGCCGTACGATGCAATGAGCTCGCGGCTACCATCTGTACTCCCAGGATCAACCACGATGTACTCAACATCCACACCTTGTTGACTCAAGACTGATTCGATACAGGCTTCAAGATACTCTCGTTGATTAAACGAGATCGTCACAATCGAAAATTTCATGCATTCACCGATAGTTTCGACTGCTGGTAAATAGTACAGAGAAACGCCCATGTTTGTGTCGCACATTTCTCCCAAGAGTAGTGTCGCGCCAATTCTTTTGCTTGAAGACTCAGTTGCTCACGCAGGCCAGCATTCTGGATCAGTGTATCCACTGCTTGCGCCACAGAGGCATCGTCTTTAGGGTCAAAATATACCCCAGCGTTCTGCAAAGTTTCTGGCAAGCTACTGCGGTTCGAGCAAGCGATAGGTAGGCCCACCGTCATCGCTTCAAGCAACGAGATCCCAAAGGTTTCGCACCCTGAGGCAAAGATAAAAATATCACATTGGGACAAACGCTCTGCAATCGCGGCGTGGGGCAAAAACTCTTCAACTTTTACGAATTGACCATCTGGATCGGAATGTCTGATCTGTTTAGCGAGGATACGTCTTGCACGCGCTCCGCCTCCACCAACCAAGTTAAGTTCGATATTTATGCCGCGGTCTCGTAACAGTTTGATTGCTCGAACGACTACCCATTGGTATTTGTATTCATAGATGGGGGAAACATAGACACAACGAATAGGCCGCTCGTTTGAAGCTGGCCATTGGGAAGTGTGCTGTGTGCTTACAAATAAGGCGTCGACACCATGAGCAATACAAGTGGGATTATTAATAGGGCCTGTATGCTTTTGTACTTGTGTCGCAGCATAGTTTGTTAAAAAAATATTTCCGTCTGCCTCCTTGAACGCCTGTTTTTGGACTTGATGAATAAAGTGCTGTCGCAAGCGCTCTCGCGTCCATCCGAAGATAGAAACCATTCCGTCTTCATACGGCAACATGTTTTGATTCAGTACAACCATCGGCGTAAAGCGGCAAAGGGTACTTGCATCTGCTGCAAATAAGATGTCACAGCCTGCGGCACGAATTTCTTCAGCCAGCTTAGTTGCTTGCCAGTAAAGCTGTGTCACCACAGATCGTTCCGCCGCCTCGGGATGATGTTTCACAATCCATACGTGATTGGGTAGGCGATCAAGCAAGCTTCTATATGCCCAAACATGTACTTCAGCGATTTCAACAGGGGCGCTCTCACTGGCACTTAAAATTCCGATAAGGTGCGCGATACCGCCTCCAGAGCGTACCCGAGAGGCGTCGATTGCGACCTTCATTGAACTTGCCTCTTGATTCGCTCTCGGCGATCTAGCGCAGAAAGAAAGCTCATTGCAGAAATCGATGGATTAATTTTTTTGGCAAGCGTGGCGCTTAGCTTACCCATTTGAATTAAGTTCGAATTGCTTTGCGTGGAAATCTTCTGCATCGCATTTGCTAATGCTTCGGGTGAATCATCTTTAACGGTATAGCCGTTTTGACCTTCGACTAAAAATTGCTCACGCGCACCCGCGTGATTAGACAGAATCAGTGGCAACCCCGCAGCTGCAAACTCGTGCACAACGACGCCCCAGGGATCAAGCCGACTAGGCAATATAAATGCACCCGCCTCAGACGCTTGCTTGACCAGCTCCGGTTGCGTCATGAACGCATGCGTGATGATGTCTGGATTCTGGGATAGGAGGTCAAGCATAGGTCCGTTCCCGATACAAGTCAGCGTCCACGTCCCTTTGTATTTTTCTTTGTAAATCTCAAAGGCCTTAACCAAAATATCAATGCCTTTCATTTCTGCAAAGCGGCCAACGTAAAGAAAATTCTGCGGATAAGCCGATAGTTTCGAGTGATCCAAGGTCCCCGCTGCTTGCTCAAATATTGCCGTATCCGCGCTCAACAAATTAGGAATAATTTCCTCTTCGGTAAAACCAATGTTTCTCGCATACGCAGCTTGTAAGGGCCCTGGCACAAAAGCAAAGGAAAAGTGCTTCTTACGAAAGTGCAGTCGCATGAATAGAGCACCCAAGCGCTGTCGCAAGGACCCTGTCCACTGGCTATCAAAACCTACAACGACTGTCGTGCCACGCTCTTTTGCCGATGCGCAAGCACTTAGGTAGCCATGGTCCATCCAACCTGAAACGTAGATCAAATCAGGCGTCATCTTTTTAACAAACGACTGAAGTTCTATATCGGTATAAGAAGAACGTGCGTAAAACGTAACGCCCGAAATAGGTTCGGGAGAAAATGGCGTCAACTTATTTTTGTCCCAATGCACAACATGCACCTCTGCACCATGATGCAGAGCCAACTCTGCAAATATAGGCAGGTTGTAGCCCATGATCTCTGAGTAGAGGTAGAGTATTTTCATCTCAGCGCGGGGCCAGTCAATTGCAAATAAGGCATTACAGTAAATCCCGATAAATAGTTGCCGTCTTGCTAGCGCACTCCTGCCACGAAAACAATTTGGCTCGCAAAACACCCAAGCGAATTAACTCGCTTCGTCGGGCATCCGAATGCACCACTCGCTCAATCGCGGCAGAAATTTCGTCTATTTGCAAGGGATCAAAAAACTCAGCTGCGCTGTCAATCACCTCAGGCATCGAACTGGTATTGCTACTAATTACCGGACATCCATAAGCCATGGCCTCAATTGGAGGCAAGCCAAATCCTTCATAGACTGAGGGGTAAACAAGCGCTGTCGCTCCCAGATAGGCTTGCACGAGTAACGCGTCATCCCCTTCTATCTGACTGACAAAAGAGGCCTCGATACCAGCCTGCCTCACTAGACTTTGTTCGGCTTCAGAAAAAGGACCACCGCCAAAAGCTACCAGGTGTATCTTGTTTTTAAGGCTAGCTGAGCGCCCAAGCGCCTGAATCAAAGCCCCAAAGTTCTTATACCCTGCCCGCTGACCGACATAGAGTAGATATGGGCTCTGGGGAAGCAAGCTCTGAGTTAAACCATTTTTTTGTAGATTTTTTTTGGGGGGCTCACAACCCAAATGGACGACCGAGATCTTACGCGAGTCCACATCAAAAATATTTAATAGATCTGACCGGGTTGATTCAGAAATACAAACGATGTGATCAGCTCGCATCACTGCTTGATATTTGGGTGATTGCGCTCTTGCCACTACTCCAGCTGGATTGAACTCCGGCATTTCACTGATCATGTCAAAGACAGTCAAGACAACCGGCTGGTGTCCGGATAATGCGGGACGAGGCGAGAAATAAGTTTCATGTACGATTTCTGGCGCCCAGGTTCTTAAAGACCTTTCGGCACGCAGTGCGTTGACCCGAGCCATCAAGCCGGCAGTTCTTGGAAGGAATTGGTGTGGTCCAGTCCCATGCACGACGCCGTCGGGTAACGCACCAAGATACAGATTACGGTGATAGGGTGCAAATATCCCCACCTCATTTTTAGCGTCAACGAGCCCATCTGCTAATTTGCCGAAATAGCGAGAGATGCCACCAGTCCGTTGCAAACAAAAAATCTGAGAATCAAAGGCGATACGCATAGACCCGAGTTTAGCCAAGATGCTTTTTAATGCGCCGCCACTGCCGCGTGGCAAATGATGGTGCAATTTGTTGCTCTGAAATAAACTGATCAGCCTCGACATTAGCGAGTACAAACGCCGGATGCTTTAGTGGAAACTGCATTGCTGCAGTTGGCAAGTTTGCGTGCTCGCTGACAATATGGGTATGCGTTGCGTCCGCACCAAAGCCTATGTTTGATATTAAGTTCACGTTTGGTACAACCTGCAGCATACCTCTTAGTAAGGCGGCAAACGTCCAAGAGCAGTCCCAGGTATCAAGTTGGCCGCCGTGGACCCACTCAAAAGACTGTTGCCAGTACTTCTGTTCCTCTGGACGCGCGAACAACTTTTGCAACCAGCCCTCTTGATCAAATGCAGGCCAAAGCGCGATATCTCTGTCGTAGTGCTGCCAGGCACGTCGCCAGGTTGCCCAACCCCAAATATGGGTGTACCGTGAGA
>CAMCWG010000169.1 GCA_945882005.1 Bordetella parapertussis | reverse complement strand
TAGCGGAGAGCATTTCGTCACGATCTTCGCGATCCGTTGTGCCGGCGCGCACTTTGATTAATTCGTGCGAGGATAGCGCGCGATCGATTTCTTTTAATACGGCCTCAGTTAAACCGTTGTCACCTATTAAGACGACTGGCTTGAGGGGGTGGGCGGCGGCGCGCAGCGCACTGCGTTCGCGTGGGGTGAGTTCCATAGTCATAAGGTGAATTGTACGGGAATGGCCAAGAACAAATTTTCAAAAGAGTGGGTGATGCAGCATATCAACGACCCATTCGTTAAATTGGCGCAACAAAAAGGCTACCGGGCTCGGGCCGCTTTTAAGCTGACGGAGATTCTCGATGCCGAGAAACTTATGCGCCGGGGCGATATTGTCGTCGATTTGGGTTCTACCCCAGGGAGCTGGTCTCAGGTCGCGCGTGAACGGCTAGTGGGCAAGGGCGGCGTCATCGACGGCCGGATCGTTGCCCTGGATCTGTTGCCGATGGAGCCAATTGAGGGTGTGGAGTTCATTCTGGGGGACTTTAGCGAGGATGGCGTGCTGGAGCAGCTGAATGAGCTTCTGGATGGGCAGGCTGTGGATCTGGTCATGTCAGATATGGCGCCTAACCTTTCTGGCGTGGGCAGTGCGGATTCGGCCCGAATTCAACAAGTTTGCGATTTAGCCCTTGAATTTTCACTAATGCACCTCAAACCTGAGGGGGCGTTGATTGTCAAAGCTTTCCATGGAAGCGGTTTTTCTCAAATCGTGGAAAGTTTTAAACGTCACTTCAAAAGAGTGGTGGAGCGCAAGCCCAAGGCGTCGCGAGATCGTTCTTCTGAAACCTTTTTGATTGCGAAAGGTCGAAAGGGCTAGGGTCAAGCAATACCCCCTGTTTGGGGAGTGTTTTATCTGGTTTTTCAAGCCCTTATATCCTTGCGCATCCCCCGGTATTGCTACGAATAGCGGGATTGAATCGGGGTAGAATGGGTTGTGGATAATTTTGCGACGATTGCTTTAGGCCAAAAGAAATCGCTGCGCGTCAGAACATATGCTGGAGATCGGCCTTGAATAATTCTTTTTCGAAAGTTGCGGTCTGGATGGTGATCGCGCTGGTGTTGTTCACTGTGTTTAAACAGTTCGACACCCGCTCCCCATCGCAGGATTCGGTGAGTTACACGCAATTCATGGATGATGCCCGCTCCGGAAAAATTCGCAAGGTCGATGTGCAAAGCGACGTCTTGCATGTCACCCCTGACTCTGGCCGGCCCTATACCTTGACTTCGCCAGGCGATCTTTGGATGGTCTCTGACCTGATGAAGGCTGGCGTGCAGGTGTCAGGCAAGGCGCGCGAAGAGCCATCGTTTTTGATGAGTATTTTTGTCTCCTGGTTTCCGATGCTCTTGCTGATTGGCGTTTGGGTGTTTTTCATGCGTCAGATGCAGGGTGGTGGTAAGGGTGGTGCGTTTAGTTTTGGTAAGTCACGCGCGAAGATGCTCGATGAGAGCACCAACGCCGTTACCTTCGCGGACGTTGCAGGCTGCGACGAAGCCAAAGAAGACGTACAAGAATTGGTCGATTTTTTACGCGATCCGACCAAGTTTCAAAAGCTTGGCGGACACATCCCGCGTGGCGTCTTGATGGTGGGTTCGCCCGGTACAGGCAAGACACTCTTGGCTAAAGCCATCGCTGGCGAAGCGAAGGTTCCTTTCTTCAGTATTTCAGGTTCCGACTTTGTTGAGATGTTTGTCGGTGTCGGCGCAGCGCGCGTGCGTGATATGTTCGAGAACGCTAAAAAGCATTCGCCTTGCATCATTTTCATCGATGAAATAGATGCCGTGGGTCGCCAGCGTGGCGCAGGTCTCGGTGGCGGTAACGACGAGCGCGAACAGACACTCAACCAGTTGCTGGTTGAAATGGACGGCTTTGAGTCCGGAGTCGGTGTCATCGTGATTGCCGCGACCAACCGCCCCGATGTGTTGGATCCTGCGTTGCTGCGTCCCGGACGCTTCGACCGTCAAGTAGTCGTGCCACTCCCTGATATTCGTGGTCGCGAACAAATTCTCAAGGTGCACATGCGCAAAGTGCCGTTGGCACAAAACGTAGATGCGCATATTTTGGCTCGCGGATGCCCCGGTTTTTCTGGTGCCGATCTGGCTAACTTGGTGAACGAGGCTGCCTTGTTTGCGGCGCGTCGCAATGGCCGCACGGTCGATATGTCCGACTTTGAGAAAGCCAAAGACAAAATCATGATGGGTGCTGAGCGACGCTCCTTAGTGATGCCTGAAGAAGAGCGCCGCAACACGGCTTATCACGAGTCTGGCCATGCTGTGGTTGCACGCATGCTGCCCAAAACGGATCCTGTGCACAAGGTCACGATTATTCCTCGTGGTCGTGCGCTCGGTGTAACGATGCAGTTGCCTGAGGGTGACCGCTACAGCATGGACAAAGAGCGTATGTTGTGCACGATCGCCGTGTTGTTTGGTGGTCGTATCGCCGAGGAATTGTTCATGAACCAAATGACGACTGGCGCCTCGAACGACTTTGAGCGTGCAACGGCGATGGCGCGGGACATGGTGACGCGTTACGGTATGTCCGAAGAACTCGGCCCGATGGTCTATGCAGAAAATGAGGGTGAGGTTTTCTTGGGCCGTAGCGTGACGAAAACGACTCATATGTCCGAAGACACGATGCAAAAGGTTGATCGACAGATTCGTAAGATCATCGACGAGCAATATGCAGTGGCCCGCACGATTCTTGAAAGCAATCGCGAGAAGGTTGAAGTCATGGCCAAAACCTTGCTTGAGTGGGAAACGATTGATGCAGATCAGATCAATGACATCATTGAAGGTCGTCCCCCTCGTGCCCCCAAAGTCCCTGACGTACCCATGGATTCGACTGGTTCGCCACCTAGCGGAACAGCACCAGGAACAAGTAGTGATCCAGCCGCTGCGGTCTAAGCGCAGCGAATCAGTTCGGCATGCATAAGATGTGGCAGTGCGGGCGTTTCGAGTTTGCTCTCGAGCGCCCGATTCTTATGGGAATCGTGAATGTCACCCCGGACTCTTTTTTCGATGGGGGACAGCATGATCAGGCGGATGCTGCTATTGCACACGCACGCGAGCTTGCGTCCGAGGGTGCACAGATTCTCGATATCGGTGGAGAGTCTACGCGGCCCGGTGCGGCGCCTGTTTCACTGGAGGTGGAGCTCGCGCGGGTGATGCCTGTTCTGGAGGCTATGAGAGACAGCGGTGTTGCCTTGTCGATTGATACGTGTAAGCCAGCAGTCATGCGTGCGGCTCTTGCGATGGGAGCTGACATCATTAATGACGTCACTGGCATGCGCGATCCGCAAGCGCGCGCCGTGGTTGCTGAGCACGCTACGTGTGGTGTATGCGTCATGCACATGCAGGGCGAGCCACGTACGATGCAGCGAGAGCCGCATTATGAGGACGTTGTGCGCGAGGTCCACGAGGCCTTGTTAAAACAAGCGCGCAGCGTGGAGCAGCTTGGCGTGAGTCGTGCTCGGATTAGTATCGATCCTGGTTTAGGGTTTGGCAAAACGGTTGCTCAAAATTATCGATTGGTCGCCGAGTTGGAGACTATTGTCGCTAGCGGTTATCCTGTCGTTTTTGGAGCTTCTCGAAAGTCTATGCTTGGCGCAGTAACGGGCAGGTCCGTGGATCAGCGTCTGTCGGGTAGCGTTGCCGCAGCATTGGCAGGCGTCGAGCATGGCGCAAAGGTACTTCGGGTGCACGATGTGGGTCAAACCCGCGATGCCCTGATGGTTTGGCAGTCGGTAAAGGATGCGGGAAACAGGTCATGAGTCAGCGTAAGTATTTTGGAACGGATGGTGTGCGTGGTGAAGTAGGGGGCGACGTGATTAACGCCGCTTTTGCTTTGCGTCTTGGTTACGCAGCTGGCAAGGTGTTGGCTAAAGAGCATTCGACGCGCCGCGGCAAGCCGACCGTGCTGATTGGAAAAGATACGCGTATTAGCGGTTATATGCTGGAATCTGCGCTTGAGGCGGGCTTTGCCGCTGCAGGCGTTGAAGTGCTTTTAGCAGGTCCCTTGCCCACGCCCGCCGTTGCTTATTTGACGCGGACCTGGCGCTTGGTGGCAGGAATTGTGATCAGCGCATCGCACAATGCCTATCAAGATAACGGGATCAAATTTTTTGCGTCTAACGGAATGAAGCTTCGCGATGAAACCGAAGCTGCGATCGAGGCTGCACTTGAAGAGCCCTTGGGTTGTGTGACGTCAGAAAAACTTGGGCGTGCCCGCCGTATCGATGATGCACCAGGTCGTTACATTGAATTTTGCAAAAGCACCTTTCCGTCAGATCTTGATCTCGATGGATTAAAGCTCGTGATTGATGCAGCGAACGGTGCCGCTTATCACATTGCTCCACACGTCTTTCGAGAGCTCGGCGCTGAAGTGCACGCGATCGGTGTGTCACCCAATGGTTTCAATATCAACAAGGATGTCGGTGCCTTGCATCCAGAAAGTCTCGCAGCCGAAGTTAAGGCGCGCGGTGCAGACCTAGGAATCGCCCTAGATGGCGATGCAGACCGGGTGCAGATGGTAGATGCAGCGGGGCGTATTTATAACGGCGACGAACTGTTGTTTGCTGTGGTGCGCGAGCGTATGACGCGTGGGCCCGTTGCAGGTGTGGTGGGTACGCTGATGACAAACTTCGGATTCGAGAAACAGATTCGGGCCTTAGGAATTGAGTTTGAACGCGCACAAGTCGGTGACCGCTACGTTTTAGAGCAATTGCGCAAGCGCGGTTGGTTGTACGGGGGCGAGAGTTCAGGACATTTGTTATGTCTCGATTCGCATACGACAGGGGATGGAATTGTTGCAGCCCTGCAAGTGTTAGCTGCACTCAAACGTAGCGGTGAGTCGCTTGAGGCTTGGGTGTCTGACCTGAAAATGTACCCGCAAAAGATGATCAATGTAGCGCTTAAGCCCAGCATGGACTGGGCAAATCATGTCGCGTTGCAAGCCGCGCGTTTGACTGTTGAGGCGCACTTAGGCGATAGGGGACGCGTTCTCATTCGTGCCTCGGGTACTGAGCCCAAGCTAAGAATAATGGTCGAAGCAGAGCAGGAGGAACTTGCCGCTCAATGTATCGACCTATTCTCTGCTGTAGATCTGACGACTTAGCGCTTAGACAGGAATGAGCTCAAACTTGTAGCCGACTTTTGCCCACTCATCCTCTTCACCGTGTAGAGAAAAGTCTGTGAGTGGATGTGATGCTAGCCATTTCTTGTCTACTTTACACGTGATGGTTTGGCTCTTTACGCTGATTGTCAGCGGAAGCTTGCTGACATCTTCGCGGCGTCGGCATAGCAGCACGGCAAGACGCAAGCACAAAATGGCGAGCCACTGATCTTTCGTTTTAATCAGAGCATCAGCCCGTGAAAGTTTTCCGGTGTGAGCCAGAGCAAGCAGACCGAGGCTTTCTTGGTCTACTTTCGAAAATCCGGGCATGTCCGCATTATTTAAAATGTAGGCGCTGTGCTTGTGGTAGCCGGCCTGTGCAATTGAAACTCCCACTTCATGTAGGGTCGCTGCCCAGCGCACGGTTTGCTTGAGTTCGTCTTGTTCGCCGCGCTCAGGGAAGAGGCTCTCAAAAAGTGTGAGCGCACAACGCTTAACCCGTGTCGCTTGACGTGCATCGACGTGATAGCGACGTACGAATGCAGCGACAGTTTGGTCGCGACGGTCGTGTGACTCTTCACGCCCGGCGAGATCGACCAGCACACCTAGACGCAAGGCGCCATCGCCGGTCTGCATCCGTTCAACGCCCATCTCATCGAAAAACGCGCTCATGATGGCCAGACCTCCCGTCAAGACTTCCGCACGTTCGGTCTTAATGCCCGGTAACTGGTCGGGGATGACGCGACCACTGCGGACAAGCTTTGCCTTTAAGCGCTCGAGCCCATCGCGCGTAATACCGTCTTTGGAAAACTTGCCTTCCGTCAGGATGGCATACAAGGCTTTGGCTGTGCCCGACGAGCCGTAGGCCACATCCCAGCCCATTTTGCGATAGGGCTTGGTGATCGGTTCTATTTCACGCCGTGCGGCGACTTCCGCAAGCTTGAGTGAATAGGCATCGATTTTGCCGTCCGGAAAAAATTTGCGGCTAAAGCTCACGCAGCCCATATAAAGTGACGACATCAAAATCGGTTCGTCACCCTTTCCTATGATGACTTCAGTGGACCCACCGCCGATGTCGACAACCAGACGCTTGGTTTGTGAGACGGGCAGGGTATGGCTCACACCGGTGTAAATCAGACGCGCCTCTTCTCGGCCGGCAATGACTTCAATTGGAAACCCCAGTGCTGCTTCGGCTTCGGGAAGAAAATCTACACCGTTACGGGCCACGCGAAAGGTGTTTGTCGCGACCGCGCGCACGCGATCCGGGTGAAAGGTGCGCAGGCGGTCACCGAAAATATGTAAGACTTCGATCGCTCGTTTGATGGACTCTTGGTTGAGCATTTTTGCCGAATCTAAACCGGCGGCTAGACGGACGGTCTCTTTAAGACGGTCGATCTGGTAGATGTGTTTTGTGCCGTTTTGCTCTGCGACCCGACCAATTGAGAGCCTAAAGCTGTTTGAGCCGAGATCAACGGCCGCAAGCAGGTTTTTCAT